>JAQGOW010000197.1 GCA_028293405.1 Verrucomicrobiales bacterium | reverse complement strand
ACCTACGTGACCCAAAACTCTCCATCACGCCTGACAACCGCCTTATGCTCACCATCGGCGGTTCGATCTACGAAGGAAAAAAACTCCTCGAACGCCAACCCCGCGTCACCTTTTCGAAGAACGGCTCCACCTGGTCCACTCCACAACGCGTGTTAGAAAAATCACATTGGCTCTGGCGCGTCACATGGCATAAAGGCGTCGCCTACGGGTTGGACTATCACTCTGGCAAATCCAAACCATCGGAGCTCGCCCTCCTTCAAAGCACAAACGGCATTGAATACAAAGTGCTCAAGGATTTCGAAATCACATCGTACCCCAACGAATCCACCGCGCGCTTTTTGACCAACGACGATTGCGTAATCCTTGCCCGCAGAGAAGGAACGCCGACGGACCGCACCGACAATCACGCTTGGATCGGCATCGCCCACCCACCTTATAGCAACTGGTCGTGGAACGACGCCGACATGTCCGTTGGCGGCCCGAACTTCATTACCTTACCCAACGGCGAACTGATCGCCTCAGGCCGATTAAACCCGGGCAAACAAGCCAAAACGTTTGTCGGCCACATGACCAAAACCAGCATCACCCCTGATCTCATTCTCCCGAGCGGCGGCGATTGCAGTTATCCGGGCATGGTCTGGCACGGAGATAAACTTTGGGTCACATACTACTCCAGCCACGAAGGCAAAACCTCCATCTATCTCGCCAAAATCGCAGTCTCTAAATAGCGCGCCAACTCGCCTCATTTCACGACCTACGTTCGATGTTGGACGTTTATTCGCTTTCGTTTAGCTCGCATTAAGCCCAAGCTCACCCTCATCCTGTTTGTCCTGCACCGATACCACTTTTTGTGGTTCTTTTGGTTTCCTGCCGCCGTTGTCTTTCAGGTATTCGATCAAAGGTTTGAGGTTCGGCAAAATTAATGACTCCCGCGCTTCCGGGACCTTATCGAGGCAAAACCCGGCACACTCCACCACGCTGAGCAATTTTAGAGCGCCCTTTCTCACCTCTGCATTAGATAAAGCGTAAAGATCTTGGCGAACCATCGCCGTCCACACGGTAAATCCGTGTTTTGTCATTCCTTTCTCCACCTGGGTCGACAACTTCTGCAACTTGGAAACTAACTGATCTACTGTCACGAAACTGCGAGTAGCATAGAGAATACCACCTACAACGTTGGCGGCTGAATACCTTCAGTTCGCGGCGAAAAGCGCCGTCATTCTCCCGAACAATGTTCATCACTTTGCACGATAGCCGTCCCACGCCCACAACAACGCCCCCGGCAAAGTCTGCCCAAGAACGTTCCCGTCCACATGCTTCGCCCCTTTCGCGAAATCATAATGATAATGATACCCTTTGGCCTTCAACACCGCCGCCATTCGGTTATTCGCCATCACCCAGTTGTGGAATGACGCCTCTTCTCTATCGAATCCGATATCGTGATCTCCGACTTCCAACCAAATCCGCAACGGCACACGCGGATTCTGCGGAATTAACCGCTCATGATATTCCCACGCTCCATGCGGCGTTTTCGGATCCTCCGGCGATTGCTGGTCCACAAACGTCCCGGAAAACGTGATGATGCGATGCCAAAAATCCGTCCGATACCACCCCATCGTCAATGCACATGCCCCTCCTGAACTCCCGCCCATCGTCGCCCGTCCGTCTGGGTCGAGCGTAAATTTAATGCCGTAATCCCGCGCAATTCGCGTTAGAACTTCTTGCTCAATATAATTGGCATACCGCTCCGACAACGTGTCGTATTCCAAGCCGCGTTCGCTTCCTTTCCCGTCACCACCGCCCGCGTTGATAAAAACCGCTACCATCGCCGGCAACCGTCGCTCCGCGATTAAGTTATCCAGAATATTCGTCACGCGCTTCAAATAATGCTGCCCATCCTGCACGAGCAACAACGGCGCTGCCGTTCCTTGTTTATATTGCGCGGGCACATACACCCAAACTTTCCGTTGATACGGCCCGTTCAGTCCTGGATAAATTTTGCTCTCGACCGAATCCATCACAAATTCATGCACCGTCCCCTTCGGCACATTCGGTCGCGCCTGCGCCTCCGGTGCATTTGTATAATTCGGCCCAATCACAAAATTCCCGTCCTTAGGAACTTTGGACTTAGGCGCGCAAAAGCCCGTCGCGGCTGACAACACAAAAGTCACGCAAACGAAAAACCGAAGATCTGGAACTTTCACAAGAAAAGGTAGAAACAATTGCCTAAGTCGGTTTCGTAAATATCGGTTTCTTGACGACCTGTGCTGGAAACCGTCGTCCACGAATTTCAATTTCAATATTCGTCCCAGCCTTGGCGAATTCCGGAGTGACATATCCCAGCCCAATTCCAATCCCAAGCGAAGGACTTTGCGTGCCGCTTGTGACTTCGCCAATCTTAGCGTCACCATTGAAAATCGGGTAATGCGGACGAGGCGGCGCGCTTTTGTCCGACATTTTGAACGCGACCAATTTCTTCTTCGCGCCTTCCGCCTTTTGTTCGGCGAGCACAGAGCGTCCGATGAATTCGCCCTTGTCGAGCGCGACGAAAAAACCGACACAAGCATCAATCGGTGTCGTATTCTCGTCCAACTCGTGACCGTAGAGTGGATAGCAAACCTCCGTGCGCAACGTATCGCGCGCACCGAGTCCAGCCGGTTTGCAACCAACACTTTTTCCAAGTTCCAGGACGCGATTCCAAATCGCTTCAATTACACCAGCCGGCGCAACAATTTCAAAACCGTCTTCACCCGTGTAACCCGTTCTCGCCACCCAGACGTCAGTGCCGCTCCAAGTATATTTTGCAACCTGGTTTTTTTTCAGTTCGCTCGCTTTTGAAACTTTTGTTCCACCGATCGAAGCACCAGGAAAACATTGATCAATAAATTCCTTAACACGCGGCCCTTGCACGGCTACTGCCGCCATCGCATCGGAAACATTTTGAAACTTTACCCCTGCGCGGTTCGCAAATTTCGCGAGCTGCTGCTCCATCCACGGAACGTCCGCATCGATGCGCGACGCGTTGATGATGAGCAAATATTCAGTAATGCCTAACCGATAGGCGTAAAGGTCATCGACGGCACCGCCCTGCTCGTTGCACAAAATTGTATATTGGCCGCCACCGACTTCGAGTTTACGAATGTCGTTCGTCAGGATCCCATTGAGAAATTCGGCAGCAGCAGCGCCGCTCACCAGAACCTCACCCATATGCGCGATGTCGAAAATTCCCGCAGCCGTGCGCACCGCCTGATGCTCGTCGATGATGCTCGTATATTGAACCGGCATTTCCCATCCGCCGAACTCAATGAGACGTGCCCCAAGTTTCTGGTGCGCGTTGTAAAGTGGTGTGCGCTTCAACATATGCCGCGCAACCTACAGCTTCCCGAGCGCGTATCGCAAGGCGTATTGCGCTTTGTCGAGCTCCGCAATTGTGCGCAGATAATCAGCGCGCGCACGGGTGAGGTCTTGTTCAGCTTGAATCGATTCCAAAACAATACCCACCGCAAACTCTTTCCGTAGCTGCGTCAGGTGCAAACCCTCTTCAGCCGCTTCCACCGCTTGCCGCGCCGAGCCGAGTTGCTCGTTCAACGATTGCACGCGCACCGCCGCGTCGACAACTTCACGCGCGACTTGATCCGCAGTTTTTGCAGAAAACAACTTCGCAGTATCCAGGTGCGCTTGCGCGGTGTGCTCGCGACTGAAATCAAACAGTCCGCCCGGACCAACTTTCCAACTCAACGCCGCAAAAACATCTTCCTGTTCGCCGAACCGCGACGGCCCGGCATCACTGTCACCACCCAGCGCGCCACCAAAAACCTGCGCCCCAAGCGAGGGAATCAACGGACCGAATTTCGCGCCTTTTTTCTCCTGGGTTGCAGCAGCCAGCGTCGCGCGACTTTGTTTGATTTCTGGACGAGCCGCGAGCGCCTGCTGAACCAGTGCAGAAAGTGCCGCATTAGTTTCAGTCACTGCGACAGGCACCAACTCGCTGTCGTCAGCTATCAATTCAACCGTGGCATCCATGTGCAGCGTTTGCGCCAGTTGCGCAGCGGCAAGTCGTTGGCGCTCACGCGCCCGGTGAACCGCAACCTGATCATTCGCAGATTGAACCCGCACGCGCAGTTGATCGCCTTTAAATGCGAGACCAGCTTCTACTGCCCGGGAAATTTGCGATTCGTAGTTCGTGGAAATACGACTCGCTTCTTCCGCAACGCGAACAGCCGCTTGCGCAAAGAGCAAATCGAAATAGTTCTGAGAGGCGACGAAAACGCTGGCTTGGCGTTGAGCTTCCGTAAGATGCGCGGCCGCTTCAACTTGCTGTTTCGTCACCAGCGATTTGAACAAGGCATCACCAATATCGAGCTGCGCACCGAGCGTCACACCTGGAGCGTAGGATTGTTTGTGCACCTCAATAATGTTTCCCGAAACATCCTGGATGAGATTGTCGTGACGCCGATAACTGATCCCCGGCGAGAGCCACGGAAAAAACTGCGCACGAGCCGACTCGTTGACAGCTTTTGCTTCGGCAAGTCGAGCGCGCGCAATCTGCACATCGAGGTTCTGTGCTTTGGTCAAGCGAAGGACCGCTTCAAGATTGATGGAATTTGTCTGCGCTTCACACGCAATCGCGAAGCACAAAATCAAACCCAAACAAACACCAAAAGGAAATCCTGTGCGAATCTCTGTGCCTTTGCGTTGAATCGAGTTCATTGAGTCACAGTGACTGGCTGACCATTTACCAACGCCGTCTTACCCACCGCAATAATCTCCGAAGGTGGGGAAGCCGGATCAATGATTTCAACATTCAGCCCATCGTTGAAACCTGTCTTCACCGGAATCTTCTTCGCCGTGCCGTTCTCCACCACAAAAACAGATGACCCGGATTTTTCCACCATCACCGCTTCAACAGGCGCGAGCGTTGTGTTGGAGTGCTTTTCAATTCCCACCTTTGCCGTGGCAAACATTCCAGGTCGAAGCGGACCGTTGTCATTCTTCAAATCGACTTCCACGAGCATCGTGCGAGTCGCTTCTTCCAAGGCCTGCGATGACCGCGTGATTTCGCCTGCAAAAACTTTACCCGGCAATTCATCCAACGAAGTCTTCACCGGCAAACCAGTGCGGACCAGTGGCACTTCATTTTCGGGAACATGCACTTGCACTCGAACAACATTGAAATCGTCCAAAGTCACAACCGCCGCATTCGCTGCCGGACCGCTCCCTGTTGCCGCTGGCACAAACGCTCCCGGATCAACAAATCGTCGAGTGACAGTGCCAGCAAATGGCGCCGAAATTTTCGTATAACCCAGCAACGTCTCCGCGCGTTCCAGATTTGCTTTCGCACTTTCTGCCCGTGCCTTAGCCGTGTCGATCGACTGCGACGGAATCAAATCGGGAGCCTTCTTCTGCGCATCAGAAGCGCGTTGGAAATCGAGATTAGCAATCTGAGCATCGGCCCTGTATCGCATCGCATCGGCGGTCAATTCCGGCACTTCCAATTCGGCGATGACATCACCTGCTTTGACCTGATCGCCTTTATCGAACGAAACCTTCTTCACGTAACCGGTCACCTTCGAATAAAGCGTCGCATGTTGATTGGCGACCAGCACAGCCGGCAGCGACACCGAACGAGTGATGTCACCTTTGCTGGTTTTGACCAGTTTCACCGCAATCGGCGCTTCCGCTTTTTTCGGCGGCGCGGTCGCTTCCGGTTTGCACCCGAACAACACCGCCACGCACAACGGCGCGACAACTCGCAGCACGATATTCTTTTTTTGAAGTTTAAATTTCATCATCGAACTGCGGCATAACCGCTTTGCGGATCATTTGGATCCAAAGACATTGATTTGCGACCACTGCGAGCCCGCACCACGCTGAAAACCGACGACAAAACCAGCAGCGTCGCAATCGTGCCGGCAATCAATCCACCAATCACTGCTCGCCCCAACGGCGCAGTTTGCTCCGAGCCTTCACCAATTCCCAAAGCCATCGGCAACATACCGGCAATCATCGCCAAACTCGTCATCAAAATGGGCCGCAACCGACTACTGGCGCCTTCCACCGCCGCTGCATTCGAATCAGCTCCGTCAACACGCGCACGCTCCGCAAAGGTCACGAGCAAAATCGCGTTCGCTACCGCCACACCCACTGCCATGATCGCGCCCATGAACGACTGAATATTGATCGTCGTGCCCGTCAGCCAAAGGCTCAATACCACACCCGCAACTACCGCAGGAATAGTCGAAATCACAATCAAAGCCAGCAGCACAGATTAGAAATATGCGGCGAGCAGCAGAAAAATAACTGCGATGGCCAGGAGCAGGCCGGTTTGCAAACCGCTCAACATTTGCTCCAAAGGAACCGTTTGCCCGCGCAAATCCACGCGCGATTTCGGCGGCGGATTGCCAACACGTTGCAACGCCGCATTGATCGCGCGCGTCACTGTTCCCAAATCGGAATCATGCACGTTAGCGGTCAGCGTGATCAACCGCTGCATATTATAACGATCGTATTCGCCAACCGCTGTGCCGGTCGTAACATTCGCCACCGAGCGCAACAAAACTGGTTGCCCATTTTTTCCAATCACTGGGACATTTTTCAAATCTTCAATTGAAGTCATCTTTTCCTGCGGAATCTGCACCTGCAGTTGGTAACTGACACCCGTCTTCGGATCGGCCCAGTAATTCGGAACAGTGAAACGACTAGATGTAGTAGCCTCCACAAGCGACCGTGTCGCATCGGTAGTCTTCACGCCAATCAACCCAGCGCGCTCGCGATCAATCTGAACATCCACTGTCGGATAATCGAGCGCTTGGCCGAAACGGATGTCGCGCAACGCTTCAATCTTGAGGAGTTCTGCGCGAATCTTCTCCGCGTATTCGCGACTTGCCACGAGATCAGGCCCACTCACCGCAATTTCAATCGGCGTAGTCGCGCCCATGCTCATGACGCGACTGACGATATCGGCCGGTTCGAACGAAAACGTGACGTCCGGAAATTCCTTCGCAAACTTCGCACGAAGATTTTCTTTCAATGCCTCAATCGCAATGTTCGACGATGATTTGAACTGCACCTGCAGGACCCCCTCCTCCGGCCCGCTGTTCCACAGGTGAATGTAGTTCACAGGATAACTGGGCGCATGGACACCAAGCAGGCCGATACTCGTTTCAACATTCGTCGCGCCGACTTCCTGTTGAATACTGTTCAAAACAGCCAAAGCCGTGCTTTCCGTTTTCTCCAGAACCGTTCCTGTCGGGCCGCGCAACCGAAGTTGCAATTGTCCCGCTTCAACCTTCGGAAAAATTTCCGTTCCCAACCCACCGCCGACAAAATAAATCACCGCTGCTGCAACTAACACATAAACAAAAAGAATAACCCACCGCACCCGCATCAACCCTCGAGAGAACCGCGCGTAGCCAGATTGAAACTTCGCAAATGCTCCCGGTTTATGGTCGGCGTTCGATTTCTTTCCAACCCACACAGCCAAAATCGGCACCAGCGAACTCGAGAGCAAAAACGATGCGATCATCGAGAAACCGACCGCGAGCGACAAAGGCACAAACAACGCCCGCGCCGCACCAACCATGAAAAATGCCGGAATAAAAACCGCCAGCACGCAAAGCATCGCCAGAAACCGCGGAATCGCAGTTTCGTTCGTCGCGTGGAACGCAGCGACTGCCAGTGATTCACCTTTGGCTCGATGCGTCGCGATGTTCTCAATCGTCACCGTCGCTTCATCCACCAAAATACCAACCGCCAACGCCAACCCGCCCAGCGTCATCAAATTGATCGTCTGTTTGGTAATCGACAACGCGAACAATGCCGCGACCAACGAGATCGGAATGTTGAGCACTACAATCAACGCGCTACGCCAGTCCCGCAGAAACAACAACACCATCACACCCGTCAAAATCGCGCCGAGCAAACCTTCGCGCGTCAGTGAATTAATCGCGCGCGTCACATAAGGCGACTGGTCGAATTCATAACTGACCTTCACGTCATCGGGCAAAACGGCTTGGAATTTCGGCAAGCTCTTTTTGACCAACTCCACGACCGACAACGTCGAAGCATCCGAACGTTTCGTCACCGGGATGTAATCTGTGCGCCGCC
>JAQGOW010000194.1 GCA_028293405.1 Verrucomicrobiales bacterium | reverse complement strand
TCGAGAAGGACCTTCAATGCCATCCCGTTCGTTAGCTCAATCGGCTTGGCGAGCTTGAACATTGCAGCGTGATTTTTGCCGAACTGCGGATCCACTGCCCAACCGGTTTTCGCGTCTTCATCAATCGACGCAGTAATGGCGAGATTGCTCTTGTTCTGTTCGAAATCCGCGACCGCTTTGGCAATCGGCAATTCGCGCTCGACCGTCTGGCCTTTACCATCATGCGTTTGGGTGAACACGCGGATTTTGCTCAATGCAAAATTTCCATTCTCCGCCCGCCCTGGCCCGCTATGTTTCATAGACGCGTCACTCAGCGCCTCAACCAGTATCGCAGAAACATATTTCACCGGGCTCGTGGCGATGATGGTGTATTCATCGTCATCCGCATTGTTGCCTTGGGCCAGATAGGATGAGTCTTCCAGCGCTTTGAATGTCGCGCCGGCTTTTGAAGTAATGTTCGAAACCTGCAGAGTTAACCAGGAATGGATCGCTGGCGCGTCCGGCGCAACGTTGAGCGCTCTTTCCATGGCCGGTTGGAGCCGTCGTTCCAGTTTACGCAGGTTCTCTTGGAGTTGCTCGTGTTCGCGAGCCCACTTGTCATGCACCGCCTGGGTCTTTTCCGGATTCATGTCGAGGTCGATCACGCTCCGCACGGTCGTCGTGAACGTACTCAGCATCCGATAATAATCTTTGGTTGGAATCGGATCGTATTTGTGGTCGTGACAGCGCGCGCACCCGACCGTCAGGCCCATGAACGCGACGCTTGTCGTCGCGAGCATATCGTCCAGCGCGTCGTATCGCGTGCGCTCCACCTCGTTGGCTGTGATCTGCGTTGGAAAAACGCCTGCACCGAGAAATCCCGTCGCTGCCATCGCCCACGAATCCTTCGGCGCAACCTCGTCGCCGGCCAATTGCAACCGGACAAACTGGTCATACGGCATGTCGCTGTTCAGCGCCTTGATAACAAAGTCGCGATAATAAAATGCGCCGTCGCGATCGAAATCGTGTTCAAAGCCTGAGCTCTCTGCAAACCGCGCCACATCCAACCAATGCCTCGCCCAACGTTCCCCGTAATGCGGCGACTCGAGCAGCTTATCGAGCAAGTTCGGCCAGGCATCCTTCGATTTGTCCCGCACAAAAGCGACAATCTCTTCCGGAGTCGGCGGCAACCCCAACAAGTCAAAGTAAGCCCGTCGAATTAGCGTGCGTTTGTCAGCCGGTTTATTGAGCGAGAGCTTTTTCTCCGCCGCCTTAGCGAGAACGTAAGTTTCAATCGGGTTCTGTAACCGCCGAGGTGACGAGGCGTAAACATTCGTCTGCAACGGTTGAAACGCCCACCATTTTCGATCCACATCCGTGACGATCTTTTCTGCCGCCTGCGTCCGTACGCTCGCCAACAGCGACAGTAATAGACACAAGGGGAACAGGCGCATCCACGCATTTTACAGAAACCAAAAACATCCGCAACTCGCTCTCTCCACCTTCTATCCGTGGCCAAAATCGCAACTCAAGATCCATGCCAACCCACGAAAAGGATGACAATTAGTCACAAAAAAGTGCTGTTTTTGTCTTTCCTCTACTTCCTCTCTCTCCTGTCTCTACAGTATTTGTAAAGTAGCTGTTACACGTCCAAAATCTCCCACGTGACGGCAACATCCGGATGGAAACCGGATGGAGCGCGAACAATCAAATCCGCACGGCCACAACGGTCGCCGTCACATTCGGAGAAAAAACTATGAAACTACTAGCCCAAATCACCGCCGACCCCGCGTCGTTTACCGACAACGGAATCGCCGGTTTCTTCATCAACCTCGCCCAGCATTATCCCTGGCTTGCGACCACGCTACTCGCCATCGGCGCGTTGCGTGTCCTCTTCAAGCCCGTGATGGCGCTGCTCGACGGCTACATCAAAGCCAACTGCTCACCCGAAGAATACGGACGCCTCCAGCATTTCGAGGCCGGCCCGATCTACAAGTGGCTCAGCTTCGGCCTTGATCTCATTGGCTCGATCAAACTGCCGACCCTCGGCATCAAACCCGAACCAAAAGAATGACCACCGCCATCATCAGCCTGGTGTCGCTCGTTTTGGGAATCATTTTTTGGTTCCTGAAACGGCGCGACGCGCAAACCAACGATCCACAACTACAAAACAGGAAACGCTATGAACAAATCGACCGCGACATCGCCACGCAAAATTCGGACGCTGCTACTTTGCACAGCAACAGCGATCTGGATGAGCTCGACCGCGTGCAACGCGCCACGAGTAGTGGTGATCAGCGCCGACCAAACTGAAACCTTCGTGAAATCAAACCAGGTCCTCCACGTGCCAACCGACGGCGTGTTTATGCCCATGGCAAAATACCAACGCTATCGCAAGGCCGTGGCCGACCGGATTGAAGAACTCTCGAAATGAAAGGACACATGACACCAGACACCATTCCCTGGCCCATCACTGCCAATTGGCTGTTAGGCCTTACCGGCGCGTTAGCTCTGAGCTATCTCGCCCTCGAAGTAACCGCACGTTGCCGAAAACTCTTCGGCAAAAACCAAACCGTCAGCGAGGACATCAAACGTCTCTCGGCTGATTGCGAACGTCGCCACGAACTCATTCGAGGCGAAATGGATGAACGCTTCCGCGAGTTCACCATCGAACGCGCCCGCAGCCTCGCCGATTTATACGAAAAGATAAATCGCGTGGGCGAAGACGTCGCCTACATCCGTGGAAAAATATCGAACCAATAAAACAAAGAACCAATATGAACACCGAAATTAGAAATCAAAACCGCAGCGAAGCCGCCTTGGCCTGGGCGCAAGGACTCGAGAAAGATCACAAAACCAATGCCAACGCGTTGAACGAAACGCTTCTGGCGTTTCAAATCAACCAGTTGCTCGAAGCCTTCAACTTCGACCAACTGAAAACCAAGATGGAAAACGGAAAGGACTATCGCGACGTTGTCGGCATCATCCTCGAGCAATCGAGCGAGCGCACTAAGCGCCTCAAAGTCGAACTGGAGTTGCAAACGTACAAAGAAAACGTCACGGCGCAAAAGCAGAAGATCGGCGACGCCTTGGAAAAAGGTGAAATGAAGAAAGGTCTCTCGCCGGAGACCTTACGCATCATCGAAGCCGCAATGGCGAGGATGTGATGACTAACCGGAAATCTGCTTCGTATAAGCTGTCGGATCCATCAAGGAAATCAGTTCCGTTGGGTTCGACAGCTTTACTTTGAAAAACCAACCTTTGCCGTAAGGGTCTTTGTTGACCAGTTCCGGATTCGAGCCCAAATCTCCATTGGCTTCCACGATTTCTCCACTAACCGGTGCATAAACATCGCTGGCCGTCTTGACCGATTCCACCACCGCCGTCGCTTCGCCGGCCTTCACCTTGCGGCCGACCTGCGGCACTTCGGCAAACACCACGTCCGTCAGCTCGTGCTGCGCGTGGTCGCTGATACCGACCGTCGCAATATCTCCACTGACGCGGACCCATTCATGGCTTTTGGCAAATTTCAAATCACCCGGAACATTGCTCATAGATATTTGGAAGATTGCAACCGAAGTGGGCTCTTGTAAAGAGCATGAGTTTTGGAGCGCGGACAGCTTGTCCGCAGCAAGGTCGGTTGCAACCAGCGTGTTGAAATATCCGTCACGCCGAATTGCTCCTTACCTCGCTGCGGACAAGCTGTCCCACGGCGAAGCCGTTACGCTACCGTAGCCGAAGGCCCATAATTCGCCGGCTTGCTACCGGCATGCAGTGCCAAGGCCAAGGCCCAGAAGCGGTCGGAGTGGCCGTTGGCGCCGCGGTCGGCGGTGAAACGGACATTCCCACTGGCCGTGATTTCCTTTTTGATCGCGCGCAAGTCGGCGCGGATTTTTGGATCCGACGGAATGCGCACGCGCTTAGCTTCAAACGCCGCGCGCACCGGATACGCGAGTTCCTCTTTCACTGCGCTCGTGAAATTGATCGCTTCGACTTTGTATTCGCCGAATCGCCGTTGTGCGCGTTCAGCGAATTGTCGGCCGATGCCGGTTTGATCGATGCAACAACGCTTCACCTGCCGCTCTTCAAGCAACGCATATAAGGCGGACTCCTGCGCATCAAAGGTCGCGCAATTCATCGTATGCACGAATTGCGTGTAAAAAACGTCTCCGAGTCTCTCTAAGACCCAGATCACGGTCAGGTCGCGCTCGCGTCCGATGTCCACGCCAACATACAGCTCCGCGTCGTCACCGTACTGCTGCGGCTCAGGCGCTTCGCACGAACCGATCAAGTCGTAGGACAGAAACGCCGAGGCATCGTCGGACGGCGAGCACATGTATTCCTGCTGGAAAGTTTCTTCGTCGGGACAACCCGCGCGGATGAAGTTGAAATAATCAGCTTCGTCCATTTCCTGGCGCGGATCGCCGGGCGGCAACTTGCATTGCAGCTTGTAAAGAAATCCCTCCTCCAACGCATCTTGCAACGTGACGCGATGCATGC
>JAQGOW010000187.1 GCA_028293405.1 Verrucomicrobiales bacterium | reverse complement strand
AGGACAATTGTTGGAACAGAAGCGCGTCCCAACGCACCGATTGTAAACCTGCAGATTGAGCCCTTCATGATCGTGAACCGTCGCCGCGACTGGGCAAACCAACTCGCATGGCGCGTGTTCGCAATGCATGCACGGCACCGGTTGATGATTGAATGATGGATTTTCGAGTGGCCCTTTGTAGTAGGTGTCGATTCGAATCCAATACATCTCGCGGTGCATTTCGACCTGTTTTTTGCCGACGACCGGGATGTTGTTTTCGACGTTGCATGCGAGCAGACAGGCGTTGCAACCAATGCAAGTCGTCAGATCAATCGACATGGCCCATTTGTAGCCTTGGTATGGGACGTTGTCGTAAAGCGTTTCGTCTCGTCGCGGTTCTTCGACGGATTGCTTCACGAACTCAGGGTTTGCCACGAATTCGGCAAGCGTGCCGCTACGATAAACCTGACGCTCGGGGCTGTTGAGATTGTGATGCGTTTGCGTGGTGACGAGCTTGTGGGTGGCTCCGGTTTTCGTGAGCTTCGCGCCGGTTTGAAACCAGAGGGCGTCGGAAGTCCTGATTTGATACGCGTCGAAACCGACGCCGGCACCCACGCGCCCGACGCGTTGTCGACCGTAGCCAAGCTGTAGGGTCAACGTGTTCTCGGCTTGGCCGGGAGTAATCCAGATTGGGCCATGAACGGTTCGGCGTCCAACGCTGACCTCGACGACATCGCCATTTTCTAAACCGTTGCGTTGGGCGAGAGCGGCACTGACGAGCACGGCATTATCCCAGACAATTTTGCTGATGGGTTTCGCGCATTCCTGCAGCCATCCATTGTTCGCGAAACGCCCGTCCCAAATGCTGGGATCGGGGCGGAAGACGGTTTCGAGTTCGCTGGCACCATTCGAAGTGTTCGGTTTTAATTCGGCCAACGATTTAATCCGCAACTTCGCCTGTTGAGGGTGCTCGGCTGTATCTGCAACAAACCCATCGTGAAGGCCCTTGCGCCAACTCTTCTCAAAATCGTTCCAATGTTTTTTGCTGCGCCAATAGTCGCGCACGATCTCGTAGTCGGTGCGGATGGGCTGTTGTTGCTGCATCGCGCCGAGGACTTCGTAGATCGTCCGGCCACCGTAGAGTGGAGCAATCAGAGGTTGTTGCAGAGAACCGGTTCCGTCGAACGAACGGGTGTCGCCCCACGATTCGAGATAGTGCGCTTGTGGAATGTGCCAGGTGCAAACGGCGGCGGTTTCGTTGTAATCCAAACCGATGTGAATGCTGCGCTTCACCTTGGCGAGTGAATTGCTGAAGTCAAAATCTGACGGCGCTGAGTAGACAGGATTATTGCCGAGCACAAACACGGTTTGCACCCGGCCTTCCTGCAATTCGTGCGCAAAATCCCTCAATGCGACAATTTGGTTTGCTGGTTGGAAAGCGGCGGAGCGCGAATATGAAACTGTATTGCCGACGTTCCCAAGCGTTTGATTTATCCAATGCGCGATGGCGTGAACTTCCGGCGGTTGATACTCGCCTGCGAGGACGACGCTTTTGCCACGATTCCGTTTGAGATCGGCGACGACGGCGCGTGTCCATTGGCTTGTTTCTTTCGCTGATTCGGTGTTGCCTTCCAGAGCGCGAGCGATTTCAAAAGCGAGTTCGTGAATTTTGCCACTTGCGATCGGTAAGCGGTGTTCGGCCATTGTGCCCGTAACGCTCGGCGTGCTTTCCGCGACGTAGAGCCGATTCATTTCGCGTTTGCCCTCGGCGAGTCGACGACCATTTGTATATTCGAGCGTGTGGCGCAAGCGCTCCGGATGCGTGTAGAGGAAATCGGATTCGAGCGACACAACAATGGACGCAATTTCAAATCGGTAATGCGCTTCGAGATATTCGCCAAACGCGAGCTTCGCCCCTTCACGGACGTTGTCGCGGCAGACCGGGTCGAACTGATACACGCGAGCCTTCGGGAATTTTTTCAGCAGCGCTTCGAGCTGGCCGACGAGCGTTGGTGATGTGATCGTTTCACTAACAAAACGCAAACCCGCGCCACCGTCGTGCTCGTGTTCGCGAACCAGCTCATTCAAATCGCCAAGAAACAAACCCCAGTCGCTGATCTCGCCGAAGTGTGTGATCGATTGCGATCTGTCTGGATCGTAGAGGTCCAGTATCGAGGCCTGCATCCAAATGCTGGACCCGCGTTTTACCGCAGGATGCTCCGGGTTGCCATCGACCTTGACCGGATGACCTTCTCGGTTTTTGACAATCACGCCAGTGCCGTATCCGTCGAGCGACATAGCAGTCGCGTAAAACATTGGTTTACCCGGAACGAGCGCTTCCGGCTGGTGAACGTATGGAAGAATTGCTTTCGGTCGTTGCTTAGTGCAACCGGCCACGCCGGCGAGCGCGATCGATGCAGCGGCTAACCGCAAAAAGTCGCGGCGGCTGAAGGTTGAGTCCCACTCTGAGGCAGCATTTGGGAATTCCCGGTGCAGCATTTCCTCGAACTCCGGCGTTTGCGCGACTTCATCCAAACTTCGCCAATAGTCCTGTCCGCGCGCGCCATTCAACTTGGCGCGAACTTCGGCAAGACTGATTGATGTTCGTTTGCTCATCGGTGACACATGCTGCAGTCGCGCAATTGATCGAGGCGCTGTTTGCTAATGTTATAAGTCTTCAACAAATCCTGACCGCGCTTCGACTGGTCCGGCGGCGCTTTCCAAAGCATGTTGTAGATTTCGTTCTTCGGTCGGAGGTGCTGTTGCGGGTTGGCGTGGCAATCAATGCACCATCGCATGTAGAGCGAGTGCTCCTTCCAGGTGATCGGCATTTGGTCGACCGCGCCATGACAAGTCGAACAGCCGATTCCTTTGGTGACGTGAATGCTGTGGTTGAAGAAAACAAAATCCGGCGTTTGATTCACGCGCTGCCAATGCAACGGTTGACCGGTCGCCAAACTTTCGCGAACGGGAGCTAACACCGGTGCGTCACGCCAGACTTGTGAGTGACAGGTCATGCACGTTTCAGTGGGTGGGATGCCGGCGAAGGAAGATTTCTCGACTGATGTATGGCAGTAGCGGCAATCGATCCCAAGGCCCGCGACATGGTGCTGATGGCTGAATGGCACAGGTTGCGAGCGCGGGTTGTGAACATCTGTTGTATATGGCGACCAATAAACTGCGTAGGTGACGCCAAAGAATCCGCCGACCAACAAAACAATTCCCGCGAGCGTCGCGCGTGCGAAGCTGTTGGCACTTTTTCGGAAAATCTGCGCCATGGCGCCATCTCTCAATCAGTCGCGTGACAGGCGCAAGGGGCTCGAGCCTGTATCCGGTTCGGCATATCGTCGCATCGACAAACTTGAAGGTGAATCCGGCAACATTCCTTTTGTGAGGTAATGAAATGTCCCACAGGCACTTGAGGTTAGGCGCGTGTTGATGTGCCACCGTTGGACTTGCAGTGCGTTGTTCGCTCGCCAACACAATTGGGTTCGGCTACCGTCCCTGCGGATGAGTCTGGATACGGAAGCGCTTCTGATTACCCGATGCCGGCGCGGTGACGCCAAGGCTTGGGACGATTTGTTTGATGCGCATTACGCCGCTGCCGGTAGATTCGTGTTCCAGCTTGCACCCGACTTCACCCGCGAGGACGTTGAGGAAATCTGTCAGGAAGTTTTTCTGGCGATCATCCACAATATTAAAACGTTCGAAGGCCACAGCCATTTGCAAACGTGGATTTTTCGAATCGCCGCCAACAAAGCTCGCGATTATCGCCAGCGTCAACACGCGGCCAAACGCGGTGGTGGTGTTACGCCGCTTTCGTTGCACGCTGAAAATCCCGAGACCGGGCTGGCCATCGATCCACCGAGCCCGGCGCTCGGCCCCGATGATTCGCTCATGACAGCGGAACGCGCGGCCCAGGTCGGTGAAGCACTCGAGCACCTCGGCGGTCCGTGCCAGGAGATCATCGAGTTGCGATATTTTGCTGATTTAAGTTACGAAGAAATTTCGTCGGCGCTGAAGCTGAACCCAAAAACGGTCAGTTCACGCCTGAGCAAATGCTTGGACCGTTTGGAAGAAATCATGCGCGTGATGATTTGTGGGAAGAAACCGAAGCCATTTTCCGTCTAACTAGTATGCCATCAGAGCTGCCAAACGAAAATATGGATAAGGCGCTGAAGGCGTATGCCCAAAAGCGGCGTGACGACTCGCCTCAAATCGAGATGGATCTCGCCGCCCGCAACATGCTTCAGGCTGAAGTAAAACGGACGTTGGGCGAAGTGCCTGTTCCAGCGCCGACGCGGTCGCGCCCGCGCTTTGCCTGGTGGCCGCAGATGCTCATTGGCGTCGCGAGCGCAGCGGCTTTAGCGATCGCGGTGTTGTTTTGGAAACTGCCTTCGCGCAACGAAGGGACTGGATCTGTTGTTGAAGGCGAGAATCGATCGATCGCCGCCGCCGATACCACAATCGCACCATCCAAAGCCGAGCCCGAAACGGACACATTTAAGAAAGACGTAAATCGTGAGGTGCCGGCGTCCACGCCCGCAGCAACTCCAGCACCGGTGCTGGCTGACGAGCAATCAAAGCCTGCGAAGGATCTGAGCGGTGGCCAAGATCTCGCAAAATCCGTCGAGCGTCGCGATGAAGAAAAAAGCGCAGAAATTCCAATGGCAAAAAATTCGGCAGTTGCCACAGATGGCCCGACTGAATCGACGTTAACGGCAGCTCCGGCATCGGTCGGCGGCACTCCGCTGATAGGGTCAACCGCTCCGTCGGGAACTGTGCTGCAATCCCCACCGCTTGCCTCAGCGGCGCCAGCGGTTGCTCCCGAAACGCCGAAGCGATCATTTGGTTTGGCAGAATCGGCTCCAGAACTTTCGACTCGATTAGCGGTCAAGTCCGAGAACGCCTATTTCGATCGCAAACAGGACGTCCCGCAGCAACCGCAGCAACAACAAAAGATCCGA
>JAQGOW010000147.1 GCA_028293405.1 Verrucomicrobiales bacterium | reverse complement strand
TTTGATGTAAAGGTGCCCTGTCGGGACTGCTGCCGTGGGTTGTGCCATTTCGACTGCCACAGGCGGAGCCACCGTGCGGAATTTTAAGTACCCAATGCCGAGCAACAGAACAGCGGCTGCAATCACTGACCACACGAATTTCGGCCTCATTGCGCTCGCCGATTAGGGCAGACCAGGAATGCTTTTCACAATCACAGATGTGCCGCGGAATGAACCGGTGCAACACGTGACCGTTCCAGTGCTGCTGTTCGTGTAAGCCCCGGAGACGGGAGCAGAAAAGTTCGCTTGACTGATCACAAGCGTGCTCGGATCACCGCTGCTGTCGATTGTAAACCGACTTACGATTGTATCGAGTCCTGAAATTGTGAGTGACCCAATACCCCACGTGTCGTGTGCATGGTTAAGGTCTGAAACTGAAACCAACCCCGTTATTGGGTGGAATACTTCTGTTCCGGATATCACGTTACAATCGTGCCGAAGACGCCCGAGATAGCTGCTGGCATCGATTACAACCGTGCCGCTGTCGGTCACATAATATCCGATGAAGTTACCTTGGAGATCGGTGACACGAATCAGTTGCGGATATCGCAAAAAAACGCCCTTGTCGTTGGCGATAGCAAGGCAAAGTGCCCGGTCGGTCAGCGAGTACGTTTGCGGAGTGAATCTGCGAACGTATCCGGTCGTAAGACTAGTTCCCGGAGCTCTGTATCCGGTGAGCGAAAAGTTGATAACCTGTTTAACATATTGTGCATTGCTCTGCATCAGCCCGGCAAAACACAGCGCGGCGATAAGAATCCCTTTTTTCATGACGTGGTTGGTTGTTGATTGGTTATCCAGTGGTCGTCGGAGCATCTCACCTGTGGAGTGTCAGTCAAGCTCATACCTCCGTCCGCGATAAGGAACGGTCACCGAAGTCTCGCCTTGGCAACACCACGACCTTTTTCTTCCGGTCACAGTGAGCAGCCGCCGCAACAATGGAATGCGGATGCAATCCAAAATCTCAGCTCGTTACTCGTGTAAAAAACGCACTCGATCTCCGACCTATCAAAGACGGCAACCATTTCGCATACGTGGCGCGTATGGGTTGTCATCAAGGACGGCAAAGAACTGATGCGCCTTCCCGCGCCAAAGTACGGCAACGATTTCCGCATGGAATTCATCTTGGAGCGTTTTGGAAGCCAGCAAAGCAAAGCCGGCATTCTATGAAAACGTGACCTATGCCGACGGCCAACCCATAGTTCGGTGCAACAATGATAACAATTTCACGACGCTAACGATGCCGCTCGGCTGCAATCGCTACACTATTCATCCTGGATGGCAGTGCACCGGCCAAAACGGTCTGACGTGCCTTGGCCCGGTTGGCGATTCCGTAAAACGATTTGTGATCACACCATCGGACACAAGTGTCGCAACACTTGCGGCCAATCCAGTTAAGTGAGTTGCATAGGCCTGGCGAAACTGCCTGCAGTACGATTTGGTAACCGGCCTTGCATTTTCTGTCACAAAATTGCGACGGCGGGTACTATCTCGTGAATGGACAGTCGTTCAGACCAGGACCTCTTGCGCGAGTATTCAGAGCAAGGTGCGGAATCCGCTTTCGCGGAATTGGTCCGGCGCCGTGTCGATTTCGTTTTCTCAGCCGCTGTCCGGATAACAGGCGAACGCCACCTGGCCGAAGACGTCGCACAATCTGTTTTCGTTTTGCTGGCGCGCGATGCGGCGACCCTCACCAAACATCCCGTTATCTTGGGATGGCTTCATCGCACAACGCGAAATTTGGCGGTGAAAACCGTGCGAACCGAGGCTAGACGACGCGCCCGTGAAGGGGAGGTTGCTATGAATTTTAACGACGACCAGGCCGATGCAGCTTGGGAAACCATCGCTTCGTCGGTCGACGCGGCGCTTGAGGAATTGAAAGATGAAGAGCGCGATGTCCTGCTTCTGCGATTTTTTGAACGAAGATCCCCACAGGAAATCGCAACGGTCCTCGGTACGACCGAGGTAGCGGCACGAAAACGAGTGAGTAGAGCCGTGGAAAGGTTACGCGAGATTTTCGTGCCCCGTGGCGTGACCGTAAGTGCGGGCGCGTTAACGGCCGCGATGATGACAAATTCGGTGAAGGCCGCACCAGCCGCGCTCGCCGCCAGGATTTGTTCCACCATTCCTGCCGTATCTGTTCTGAGCACGTCCGTGACAACAGCAGCAAAGATTATTGCTATGACAACACTCCAAAAAACCACCATCGCCATTGCGACCATCGCCGCTATCGGCGCGATAAGCTATGAAGTTACGCAAAACTCATCTTTGCGTAGCCAAAACGAAACACTGCAAAAGCAATTCTCCCCCCTCGCCGATGAAATTCGCCTTCTTAAAAAGGATCATGACGATGCTCTGAGCAAAATGGAGACGCTGCGCGCGGAGAACGAACGTTTGAAAAGAGACCTCGCTAAGTTGCCAAAATTGCGCGGAGAAATAGCCCAGCTGAAAAAGCAAAATGCCGCCGGTAACGATCCAAATGATGCCGAACACAAAGATATGCAGGAGCGCGTCGCCAAGATTAAACAATGCCTTCTCGAACGACCCGAAGCCAAAATTCCTGAGCTGCAATTCTTGAAAGAAGAGAACTACTGGGATGCAGTTCACATTCGCCCTCTCGATTGCGAAGAGGCCTATCTCATGGCGTTAAGCAATCTTCGTAGCTCGGCCGAATTTTCGTTCATTACCGACTTTCTAAACCCCGCGCTCCACGAGTATTCCAAGGCTTATAACGGACAATTTCCGACTGACCTCGCACAGTTGCGCCCTTACTTCCCATCGCCGGTGGACGACGCAATCCTCGCGCGTTGGGAAGTTGCGCCAGCCAGCGCGGCTCAACCCGCAAACTACGGAGATCCGATAATTACTCTGAAAGCGGCTGTGGATGCGGATTGGGACGCCCGATACGTTGTCGGGTTGACGAACTTCGGCAGCACTGGTGTGGATACTGCCGGTCATAACGGATGGGGCATCACCAAACCAGAAAGAGTCTTAGGTCAATCGCTGACAGATGCGCTCACCGCTTTTGAAGCCGCAA
>JAQGOW010000142.1 GCA_028293405.1 Verrucomicrobiales bacterium | reverse complement strand
GTTGATGTCATGCTCCCCCTTCTGCTCTTGTGTCAATAGTTGGGACTGACACCTGCACACGGCCGCCGCTTCATCGCCGATTTTTTTCTCGGCACCACCGTTAGCAGAGGCAAACAGGAGCATCAGCGTTCCGGTCCTGCTGTTGCGCGCGAAATAGCTTTCGAATCGTTTGACAGAGTTGCCGCGATGTCTACACTTGGCGCGCGGAGACAACCAAACGATTATGCCATTTACATACAACGGCATCGGCACGCACTACTACGGGAAGAAAAATCTCCAACAACGCCCCGGCGTTTGCCGTCAATGCGGACGTGCCGGCAATCTCCAGTCCTACGACACCAAACTTTGGTTCGTGGTTGTGTTCATTCCAGTCATACCCCTCGGGCGCAAACACATCATTGATTCCTGCCCATCGTGTCGCCGGCATTACGTCGCGGACGCGCACAAGTGGGAAACCTCCAAACAGCTTGAAACGTCGGGAGCAATGGACAAGTTCCGCACCAATCCGACTCCGGAAAATGCGGTGGCCGCTCATCAACAACTGCTCGGGTTCCACCAAATTGCCGAGGCCGCCGAATTCCAGAAAAAGATGCAGGAACAATTCGCCGACAACGCGAAGATTCACGCTTACATCGGCGATGCACTTTCACATCTCGGCGAGGTCGAGCAAGCGCGCAGTTGTTACCAACGCGCGTTCGATCTGCGACCGGATTTGCCGGAAGCTCGAGTCGGCCTTGCCCGCGCTCATATCCGCGACGGCAAAGTGGACGACGCAAATCACTTGCTCGCGTTCCTCAAAACCCCCGGTGCTGTCCAACTCTATTCGCTGGAGCCGCTGGAAATCCTCGCGCGCGCATATCAAAACGCCGGCAAACACGCCGAAGCGCTGGCGTTATTCAAATGCCTGATTGATGGCTTGCCGTCCGTCGCGCAACACTATGGCTTCCGCAAAACAGTCAAAGCATCTGAGAAGGCGTTGAAGAGCAAACCGTCGATATTGCCGAGAGCGAAATTACGCCAATTATTCCGCGCCGCGAACGGCGGCCAGCAGGTTCAGTTGTTGCGTTTCGGCGTCGCTATAGCCTTGGTCGCCGTTGTTGTGGGGATTTGCTTCGTTATTTCCAACGAATATATCCGCCGCCACCGCACAGTTTACATCGTGAACGGACTCGGTGCGCCTATCAAAGGCGAAATCGTCGGAGTCGGACGGTTTCATGTGCGCGGCTACAGTTCGATGGTGATTCCAGAAGGTCATTATCGCGTCCACATCGATGAACCTGTTAAAGAAGACATCAACCTCACTGTGACCGCGAAATACTCCGGTCGTTGGTTCGACCATCCAGTGTGGGTAATTAATCCGCGTGGTGCAGCCCTGATTGCGTTCGAAGTGGCCGTCTATAGCCGCGGGGGCGAGCGTGGCTCGTTCGCATACCGTTACGGCAACGAGGTGGAATTCTTCGCTGACATTGATTTTCCATTCACGCCATTGCCGAAATCGATGCAGGTCTCTACGAGCAACCCGCGCCTGGTCCGTACGCATATCGAAATCGCGAACACGAAACCTGCCAATGCTTTTTACGCTCTGGAAAGCGATCGTAAACACGGCGAAGCCATACGGCTCGCGCAATGGCGTTTGTCGTCGGCAGATGATGAAGAAATACTCGGGGCATGGTTGGTGACTGCTAACACGAACGAAATACCACAAATTGCCGCTTACCTTTCAAAACATCTGACTAATCGCCCGGTGCGAATAGAGATGCACCGCATGTATCAAACAATCAGTGGAAAAACGCACGCTGAACTGCGCCAGCAGTACGATGAGATGCTCAGCGTCGAGCCGCAGAATGCGGACTTATCCTATTTGCGCGGACGAATGAGCGATGACAATTCTGAAGGCAGACAGTTTTTCGACAAAGCGTTGGTGCTCGACCCGAAGCATGCCTACGCGATGTTCGCCATCGCTTACGATGAAGCCTGTGCTGGACATTGGGACATTGCGAAAACGATGCTGGACACGTGCATCCAGTTGCAACCGCAGAACAAAACCTTTGCTGCGCAATGGCAAGTTGCCTGTTTGGCCACAAGTTCTTTTGAGCCGCTGGAAAAGCGCTTGCGCGCCGAGTTCAGCCACAATCGAACCGATGCTAGTGCCGCCTGGAATCTGTGCGAAGCACTGATCGCCTCGGGAAGAAACGCGGAGGCAGAAACTGTCATGTCTTCGCTCGATCAGGCATGCCGGGTGCGGTTCGAACGCCCTGTTCCTGAAATCAGCAATGCCGTTCGATATCGCGTGCTTTATGCGAACGGCGATATTGCCAGTCTGGAAAAACTTTGTGCCAGAGACGGCTCCGCCGAAGGAACGGGCGCGAAGATTTGGACACTCGTCGAACAAGGTCATTTGGAAGACGCGGTCAAAGCCTTTTCAAAACAGGACATCAAAGATCCGTATTTTTATCTCACGTTAAGCCTCTCGGCGGCGCTTGATGGAAACGCAGAACAAGCGAGTCGCTGGCGCGCGCAAGCTTTGAAGTTACTGGCGTCGGAAGACAACAAAGCCGCCGCTCAACTGCTCAACAACGAAACAGCGTTGACCACTGAAGCGATCAACAAGTTGATCCTCGCGCCAAATGCCAAAGCGATTGTTTTGGCGAACCTCGCAATGCTCCATCCCGAAAAGCGCGCTGAACTCGCAGAGGTGGCGCGCAAATTCAACATTCAGCGC
>JAQGOW010000110.1 GCA_028293405.1 Verrucomicrobiales bacterium | reverse complement strand
GGTCAGAAATCATTATTTCAATCGGCTGGTTCACCATCTCGCCGACTATGTACGGCTGATACATACAATTGGTCTGATCGATGAACACAGTGTTGGTCCGTGTCGCGAAGGTTTTTCCTTCCAACCCTTTTGAAATGTAAACGAACGCGTTCGCCAACCCGCCATCGGGAGAAACAACGAACCGGCGTGTTGTTGTTTCGGTTGGGTGAAGTTGTCCACACGTTGCATCAAAACGAATGGGGATTTCCTGGGGCGGCATGCCCACCAGAACAACGCGGCCGGAAATCCCGGGTTCCGCGCTCTGCGTTTCAGGTGATTGGATCACCGCTGCGGTTGGTAAAATCTGCGGCTGTTGTTGAATCACAGCTGGAGCTTCGAAGTTTTGTGCGGTGCGACCGTCTACGGTTGAAAGTTCCCGTTGTGCAGGTTCCGGCGCAACTGTCGTGCCTCTCGGTTTCGAACTGCGCATCGACGGATACGCTGGTCGGACTGACGCGTCATCGTTGGTGGAACTAACAGAAGTTGAAATTGGCGGCCCCTCGCGCAATGACTCGATTTGCTTGCGACCGTTGACGAGCATCAGCACGAGACAGCCGAAAATCAGCACGAGCATCACGAGAATGAGTTTCTGCACCAGTGGGGTGTTTTGCATCTTCATAGTGAGTCGTCACAAGTAAACACCGCGATTTAAAAATAGTCGCGCCGATATTTTGCAGAGCTGGGGCGGCAAGTCTTGACTCGACTTCATCTGAGCGCGGGGGAAAATAACTGAGATCCACTCATCCTATGAATCGAAGAGAATTTCTCGCGACCTCCGCCGCGGCGAGTGTCGGTTTCAGTTTGTTCGGCGCTGAATCGTCCACCGTATCCACCTCATTGTCACATCCGGCGATCCTGGGCGGCAACCCAGTGCGTACGACTGCCTGGCCGGCATGGCCGGTTTTCGATGAAACGGAAGAGTCGGCGATGTTGAAGGCGTTGCGCGGCGGAAAATGGTTTCGCGGTTCCGGCAATCAGGTCGTTGGTTTCGAAAAGGCGTATGCGAAGCGAGCGGGTGCAAAACATTGTGTCGCGACCAGCAGCGGAACGACCGCGCTTTTAACTACGCTGGGCGCATTGAACATCGGACCCGGCGACGAAGTGATTTTGCCGCCATACACTTTTGTCGCGACCTACAATGTCATCACAATGCATTACGCGTTGCCTATCTTTGTGGATATCGACATCGCGACTTCGCAGCTCGACGCGGAAAAAATTGAAGCGGCAATCACGCCGAATACGAAAGCAATCATCCCGGTTCACCTCGGCGGGAACTGTTGCGACATGGATAAAATTTTGGAGGTTGCCAAAAAGCACAACATCCCCGTCATCGAAGACGCGTGCCAATCGCATCTTGCCGAATGGCGCGGCAAAATGGTTGGGACGTGGGGCACGGCTGGGTGTTTTAGTTTTCAAGCGAGCAAGAATCTTAACGCGGGGGAAGGCGGCGCGATTGTCACGAACGACGATGACTTTGCGAATTTGTGTTTCGGTTTCCAGGATCAAGGGCGTCCGAAGGGAACGAAGTTTGAGCATCATTACACGCGTGGTGCGAATTTGCGCATGACGGAATTTCAAGGTGCACTGTTGCAGGCGCAAATGACGCGGATTGAGGAGCAGGCAAAGCGTCGCACTGAGAATGCCAAATATCTCGAATCGATGTTGAAGGACATTCCGGGAATTCAGCCGCAACAATCTTATGCCGGTTGCACCCGCAATGCCTATCACCTCTTCGCATTCCGTTATAACGCGGAGCATTTCGCCGGGCTTTCGCGCGACAAATTCATGCACGCGCTCAATCGTGAGGGCATCGAGTGCGCTGCCGGTTACGTGCACATGCCGAAAGGCACCCACATCCAGAACCTTCTCGCGAATCGCCATTACCAACGACTCTATTCAAAAGATGTGCTCGAACGTTTTGCCGCGCATTGCGAATGCCCGCAGAACAAAGCGCTGTGTGAGGTGAACGTGCGCTTCACCCAAAACCAGTTGCTCGGACCCCGCAGTGACATGAACCAGATTGCTGAAGCGATTCGCAAGATTCAGGTGAACGCGGCGGAAATTATGAAGGCTTAGCGTATGAATCCAATCAAAGGCTTCCACGTCATCAACCCACAGGACCTTCATTGGCGTCCGTCGAACTTGATGAAAATCCCGAATGCGGATTTTCTAGAGCGCACCGGGAGTGAGAATCTTTCTGCGCGACTTTGGCGGTTGCCACCAAAAAGCGCGAACACACTCCACAAACATATTCGGCAGGAGGAATTCTATTTCGTGCTGGAAGGAATGGGTCGCATGCGTGTTGGCGATGAGACTTTGACTGTCCCAAAACATGGCGGCGTGTTGGTTGGGCCGAAGCAGTTGCGTCAGGTTTTCAATGACACTGATGAGGAGGTGCTTTGGCTGATTGTGGGTGCGCCGGAGGAATTAGAATTTCTGCAAGGGTCGAAGTCGAAGATGGATTTGTCGCTGATTTATCCTGTCGATCCGAAACAGTTGCCGAAGGAGTTGGACCGCGTGCAGTGGCCGCCCGAGAGTAACGATGGTTAACGCGTCGCGCTTGCGAACTCCAAAAGGCAGAGTGCGCGCGGCTCAAGGTTCAGTTTGATCGAGGGATTTTTCTTTGTTAGCACGCCGATGCGATGGCGACCTTTGGCGTCGATGCGGTAAACGGCGCATTCATCACCGAGTCCGTATTCTCGCATGTCGATGGGCAACGTTAGTGGAAGCTGCTCGTCACTTATGCT
>JAQGOW010000093.1 GCA_028293405.1 Verrucomicrobiales bacterium | reverse complement strand
CGATGCCATGAACGCCGGCAAACACGTCTATGGTGAAAAACCAATGGCGCGCTACCTCACAGAAGGCTTCGACATTCTCGATACTCAGAAAAAAACCGGCAAAGTTTTCGTCGTCGGCTCACAATATTGCGCCGATGCGCAGGTCCACAAAGCCGCTGAATGGATCAAGGCCGGCAAGATCGGGCCGCTCGTCTGGGCGCAAGGTTCTTATTGCCGCAACAATCCCAAAAACGACGAGTGGGGTCATGCAGTTGATTCGGCCTTGAGCGAAACGACTCTTGATTGGAAAAAGTGGCAAGGCAAAGCCAAGCCGGTTCCATTTGACGCATATCGTTTCGCGAGCTGGCACAAATATTTCGCTTACAACTCTGGCATCCTCGGAAACCTGCTCTCGCACCTTGCGCTGCCTTTGTTGATGGCGACCGGGAATCCAGAATTCCCGCGCCGCGTCGTTTGCACTGGCACTCGCAAGATTTCGACCAACCGCGAAATTCCGGACACGACTCATCTGCTCGCTGAATACCCGAGCGGTTTGACCATCTCGCTTGCCGGCAGCACCGTCAACGAACTCGGTGTTCCTCAAATCATTCGCGGACGCAAAGGCAGCATCTTCTTTGCGCAAAGCCAAAATCACGCTGAAATAAAGCCCGAGCGCCTTTTTGCGGAAGATCTCGAAGCCGAACAGTTCTCCTCGCCCGAACAAATTGGCAAAATCGAAAACCTCGAAAAGAACTTCTTCGATTGCATTCGCAACGGCAAAACGCCTTACGCAAACGTCGATCTCGCGCTCAAGGTTCACACCACCTTGTGCTTGGCGGAAATGTCCGAACGCTTGCAAATGACCATGCTGTTCGACGGCAAGACTCGCAAGATCAGCACTGGCGACGGTCGTGAAATCCCAGCGTTGACCTACGACACCGAAGTGCCTGCGCACGCGTAACGTTGTAGTCGCACGTATCTCGTTAGCCACGGAGTAATGTCCGTGGCTAATTTTTTGTAACCCTTTCCTCGGGTAAACACTCTTCCCAAAGACCAACACATGAAATTTCAGAGCCTACTGCGAATCGTTTTCGTTCTTGTGACAGGCGCAATGACTGCGTTTGCTGCGCCATCAAAGGACAAACCAAATGTCCTGCTGATCATTGCAGACGATCTGAATAACTGGATCGGACCGATGAAAGGCCATCCGCAAACGATCACCTCGAATCTCGATCGACTCGCCAAACGCGGTGTCACTTTTATGAATGCGCAGGCCTCGGCGCCCCTGTGCAATCCATCGCGCGCTTCTTTCATGACCGGCCGTCGCCCATCGACCACCGGCATTTATAATAATGACCAACCCGCGATGCCGCACATTCCGCGCGGCGTGGCAATTAACGACTACCTTCGCAAATTCGGCTACACCTCGCTCGGCTCAGGAAAAATTTATCATTATCACCAGTATCGCGAGGAGGATTGGGACAAGGTTGTGTTTTATGCGGATGACACCTTGCCAAACCACGAAGCCGTGCGTCGCCCCGGCCCGTTTGGCTATCGCATGTTCACTGAAGGCAAGCCAGAGGAAAAATTCAACGAAGAGCGCGCGGAAAGTGCGTTGGTCGACTATCGCAGCGTCTCGTGGGCTATCGATCAACTTCAGCAACAGAATGGGAACTTCTTTCTCGCCTGCGGCATTCATCGTCCTCACACCCCGTGGGACATCCCGAAGAAATATTACGACATGCACCCCATGGAGAGCATCACGTTACCCGAAGTGCTGCCCAACGATCTTGATGACATCCCGCAAGCTGGCATCAACTTCGCTAAACCGAATGGTGTCCACCAACAGATCGTGAAGATGGGCATTTGGAAAGATCGCGTGCGTGCGTATCTCGCCGCGATCTCCTATTGCGACGCTCAAGTGGGACGGCTCCTTGACGCTCTCGACAAATCAAAATTTGCAGACAACACCATCGTCATTTTCGTCGGCGATAACGGTTGGCATCTCGGCGAGAAGAAGCATTGGGGCAAATCTGCTCTGTGGCGGCAGGCTGACAACGTGCCTTTGATCTGGTCCGTTCCGGGCCTGGCGAAAGACTCGAGTTGCGACCGTGCCGTCGATTTGACCTGCATGTTCCCGACCATTTGCGAGCTGACTGGAACGCCGATTCCCGCATGGTGCGAAGGCCCAAGCATCGCGAAGTTGTTGAAAAAACCGAGCGCGAAATGGGACAAACCTGCTATCGCCACATTCGAGCAAAACAACCATGCCATCATCACTGACGAATGGCGTTACATCCATTATGCCGACGGTTCGGAAGAACTCTACAACGAGAAATCTGACGGTCGCGAATGGACGAACCAGGCAAAAGATCCGAAGCTGACCAAAGTAAAAACCGAACTCGCCAAATACCTGCCGAAGGTCAATGCGACTCCGGTCCCGGATAGACCGGCAGACTCCCGCCCGAACAAAAAAAAGAGAAAAGCGCGAAGCCCTGAGTAACGTTAGCTCGCGAGGGTCTTGGCGGTTGCATCTAAACTAGCCATATCCGCGACATTGAACAAATGCGCGTTCTTGTCGATGCGCTTCATAAAGCCGGTAAGCGCAACGCCGGGCCCGAGTTCGATGAATCGTGTGAACCCTTGCGCGAGCAAGTGGCGCATCGAGTTTTCCCAACGAACCGACGATGTCACTTGATCCACTAAGCGCGCCGCGATCTCCGCAGTCGTGCCGTGCGGTTGGGCGGTGACGTTGGAAATTACCGGAACCTTCGGTGCAGACATTTGAACTGCCGCCAACATGCCTTGCACTTTCGGTTTTGCACTCGCCATCAAACGCGAGTGGTAAGCGCCTGCCACTGGCAATGCGAGAGCGCGCTTCGCGCCTTTCGCTTTGGCGAGTTCACAGGCTTTTGCAAT
>JAQGOW010000085.1 GCA_028293405.1 Verrucomicrobiales bacterium | reverse complement strand
TATTATAACTTTTCATTTGGAAATTCTGTCGCCCGAACCGAACGTCGGCCTCGCATCGCCCGAATTGGTTTGTCGAGCCCGCAAGGGGCGGACGGCGATGCTATTGAATCCAGCGTTTCGTGCAAATCTATATTTACGTTGTGGATGGCGGGCCCACCACAATACGCACTGCTCGAGGTAAGCCACTAACGGCGCTTGCTGAGCTGAGATTTATTGGTTTGCGTGAACATCTTGTTGTCTCCGTTGCCCCCCCGAAAGGACGTAGCCGAGCAGGTCCATGATTTCGTCTTTGGCCAACAGGTTCAACAAGCCGGTTGGCATTGGCGAGGTTTTCGAGGCCTCGATGGAGGCTATATCTTTGCGTTGGACCTTCGTGGTTTCGCCAGGGTTTAACATGTCCGTGCTTACCTGGACGGTGTCGGTCCCGAGATAAACGATTTGTCCTGTGAGCGAGTCGCCGTCGTTCAACTGAATGACGATCGGCGCATAAAGGTCGCTGAGCGTCGTGCTCGGTTCGATGATGGATTCGAGGAGATCTCGCGGACTGAATCGTCCACCCGCACTGGTCAGGTCCGGACCAACTGCACCGCCTTCGTTGGCAAACCGGTGGCATGCGAAACAGCCGAGTGCGCCGAATAGCTTGCGCCCACGGTCGAATGAAAGTTTGTGCAATCCTTTTTCAGCCAGCGGCGCGAGGTCGTTGACCGTCCATTGTGTGACGACAGTATGTCCCGCCAGCACCTGTTGCAATGATTGCAATGACGATTGCGTAATTGGCTTTGCTTCAAGCACAAGTTTCAATTGGTCTTTCTCGGCATCGGACAGCGTTGCGATCGCGTCGTTCTTAATCAGTTTCATGAACCCGGCGAAACTTGCGCCACCTCGGTACCCGCCGGCTTTGATAAACCATTTGAAGTAGGCTTCGCGAAGTTCCGACGTCCAACCGACCCGCAGAACGCGCAGCGATTTCATATATTCGATCTGTTCCTCCTGAGTCGGCGCACGGTCCACAAGGGCAAGCGCCTTGATTGCGAGCGACGGTGATTGAAGATACGCGAGCAACTCGCAAAGTTCTGCGTTCAACTCGCGCGTGGTCGCCGGGAAGAGAGGATCGAATTTGGCGACGAGCCGCATGCGGTTGGTTTCGTCGGGCTGGCCCAGTCGCGTAAACGTCAGCGCATAGACACGCAGCAAATCAACTCGCTGGGCATCGGTCAGTTTTTTCCAATCGATGTGCGCCAAGGCTGAGAGCACCCTTCCCTGCAAACCAGGCGCCGGCAGTGCGTCGGTTGGTTGGCGATGGAATTGATCGCGCGCGCTAACACGCACCAGCGCCATCAACGCATTCAGTGCGATTGGGGCTTTGGTTTCTTTCAGCGCTTTTTCGCGCCATTGGTTTGGGTCCTGCCATTCGAGCGCGACTCGCGCAGCGAAACGGATATAGCGATCTTCATGCCCGAGATATGGCCATACCGTTTTCACCGCAGTGGAGTCTTGGTGTCCATGAAACGCTTCGAGCCTGCGCCGAAGCGCTCGCAATTTCGCACCGCTATCCACAGGATGCGCTGGCGCAGTGGATTCCTTTCCGACATAGCTGACTCGATAAAGTGCCGTCTGGATGCGCCAACCGCCGGTCACGAAATACATCGCGCCATCTCGCGGGTTCACCACGATGTCGGTCGTCGGCAGCGGAGTGCCGCTCATGATCAGTTCGATGTCTCCTTTGTAAGCCGCGCCAGAGGGAGTTAAATGCGCCGCGTAAATGCGGCCGTAACTCCAGTCGGGAAGAAACAGCGCCTCTTGATAGCGCGCTGGAAATTTCGCGCCATAGCCAAACGTCATTCCGACCGGCGAGCCCGGTCCGACGTCGAGCACTGCCGGCAAGCTGTCCGGATAATACGCAGGCCATTTGCCCGCACCGTTGCGCCAACCAAATTCAGCGCCGCTCGTCACGAGGCAAATGCGCGTCGGCCGATACCACGGTATGTTCATGTCCCACTCCATGTCAGCATCGAAAGTCAGCAGATCACCATAACGATTGAACGCGGCATCGTAGGGATTACGGAAACCGTTCGCGACGAGTTCCCACGCTTTGCCTTCCGGATCCACGCGATAAAAGCAACCGCCGGGCGCGAGCACCGTCGTCATGAACCCGCGCGCGTCCGGGATGCGAGGCAGAAGATGATCCTCGCTCCAAATGCGAGGCACGCGCGAGAGCTCCGGCTTAGCGAATCGTGTGCCGTTACCGGCGACGACGTAAATAGATTTGCCGTCAGGCCCAGCCAGGAGAGCGTGCCAACCGTGGTCGCCGCCGCCTTCGAGTGAACGCAACAATTCAACGTGATCCAGTTGATCGTCTCCATCCGTGTCCCGCACCCGATAGAGGCCGCTGGCGAATTTGCCATTCTTGCTGACCATTGCATAAAGGCTGTCGAACGCCCAAAGCAATCCCTGGGCGCCGCTCAACTCGACATTAATCTTTTCAACCTTCGTCTCAGTGGCCGCGCCCAATGGCGGCGGCGTGATGCGGTAGAGGCCGCCGTCATATTGGTCGCACACGATCAGCCGCCCTTTGGGATCGACGCACATGCTGACCCACGAACCCTGCGTTTTTCGCGGTGAATAGAGGAGTTCGACTTTGAAATCTTTCGCGACCTTGAGTTGAGAAGGTGGCGTGGCAGTGAGTTCGCTCGCTGAAATCGTGCTCGCTTCAGGTGGGCTATTCGTAAAAAGCTTAAGCCGGATATTCTTGAACTGAACTTTCATTGGCGGCCCCGGATGCAACTGTAATCCAAGAACGCCGCTGCTCACCGCATGGTTTGTTTGGCGATCATCCGCCTGCGCAGTTAACACGCCATTGATGAACAGCTTCATAATGCTGCCGCGTGCGACGACTCGATAATCGTTCCAATCACCATCGTTGATGTGCTTGCGCAATTCGGCGGGGTCGCCCAGGGAATTGACTTGTCGCGTGCCATCGCGAGCGATGGTCACCTTCTGCCCGCGCGACGCGATCAGGCCGCGCTGATGTTCGTAAATGCCGCCGGTGTATTGGTCCGCGGCATCCATATCGGCCTGGTAACCGCGCGTGTCCCAATCCGGCAATTCGCGACTGCGAAACTGGATCCCGGAATTGCCGCCCTGCAACCGAAACCGGAGCCGCAGTTCAAAGTCTGCAGGTTTCCCGCCACGCCAAATGAGGTAATTATGTTTCGGCAATCGCTTTTCCGCCGTGCTTTCTCCGGTGATAGTCCCGTCCTCCACGCGCCACCAGCCCGGTTTACCGTCCCAACCGCTGAGGTCACGCCCGTTGAAAATGGAAACGAAACCTTCCTCCGATTCTGGAACCGCAGCAATGATTCGGGGTGCCGTAAGAAAGACGTTTGCAACGAGAAGAAAGGAAATCAGTTTCATTGCGCTCTACAAAGTTGAATGGTCACGAAGGATTTGACGCAGGGGGGCCGGGCCAATCTTTCCAATCCTTGCCAATTTCCGAACAATAATTGCTTCGTCGAATTCGCCGCTACGCGAGATTGAAACTCCGATCGATAGATTCAAAGCTTCGCTGTCCTTGATTGCACTCCTTCCGGCAAGTATTTCTTCTTTGTGCAAATCCGTCGATGCATTGTCGCAATTCTAGTTTCGGTATTTTCCTTGGCTCTGATCATTTCCTCCGTTGAGAAATCCGTTGCGGAAAACTCGAACATCGGCGGCAGACAGTTTTATGTGAGTAGCCGCAGCGGTTCCGACTCTGGTGATGGACGTAGTCAAACGCCGTGGCGCTCACTCCAACGGCTTGCCGATGTTACATTTCGTCCCGGCGACACAATTTTCATCGCGGCCGGATCGCGATTCGAAGGTGGTTTCGAAATAAACGAATCCGGCACCTCAAATGCGCCGATCGTCATCACTCGTTATGGAGAAGGACCCGCTCCGCGCTTCACCAATCCACATTCGACCGTGCTCGATGGAAGTGGGATTCGGGTCAACGGCAGTTATGTCGTCGTCGACGGATTGTGTTTGGAAAAGTGTCCTGCAAATCCGGTCGCAACCGACGTTCATCTGCTTGGCGCAATTTTTCTGACGACCAACG
>JAQGOW010000082.1 GCA_028293405.1 Verrucomicrobiales bacterium | reverse complement strand
GTCGCTTGGCTGCTACCATTCATGGAGGCAGAAAAGAAATCCGCCGGCGGAACGCATGCGAAAGCCAAAATCTTAATGGCGACGGTCAAGGGCGACGTTCACGACATCGGCAAAAACATCGTCGGCGTCGTGCTCGCGTGTAACAACTACGAGATCATCGACCTCGGCGTGATGGTCTCGTGCGAAAAAATTCTCACCGCGGCGCGCGAACATAACGTCGACGTCATCGGCCTAAGCGGATTGATCACGCCTTCGCTCGACGAGATGGCTCACGTCGCTTCCGAGATGAAGCGTCAGGGATTCACTCTGCCCCTGCTCATTGGTGGGGCAACCACGAGCAAAGCGCATACGTCCGTGAAAATCGCGCCAAATTACAACGAAGCCGTCATCCATGTGCTCGACGCTTCCCGCGCCGTTGGCGTCGTTGGCCAACTCATCAACCCAACGGTCAAGCCGGGTTACGTGAAGCAAATCCAAGACGAACAAGAGAAGATTCGCCAACACCACGCCGGACCGCAGGCAAAATTGGTTTCGTTGAAAGACGCTCGAGCAAACGCGGTGAAGGTCGATTGGAAGACAGAAGACGTCGCAAAGCCGGAATTCACCGGCGTGCGCACGGTCACGCCGTCCGTTGCTGAAATCATTCCTTACATCGATTGGTCCCCGTTCTTCCACACGTGGGAAATGCGCGGGCGCTACCCTGCTATTCTCAAACACGAGAAATACGGCGAACAAGCGACAAAACTTTTTGAAGAAGGCCAGGCCTTGCTGCAAAAGGTTGCGAAACAAAATTCACTGCAGCTCAAAGGTGTTTACGGCTTCTTCCCAGCCAATTCCATCGGCGACGACGTCGAACTCTACACCGACGAGACGCGCACGAACGTCCTGACCCGTTTCCATTTCCTGCGCCAACAAATCCAAAAACCAGCCGGTCAATCCAGCTTCTGCCTCGCCGACTTCGTCGCGCCGAAAGGCACACCCGATTACCTCGGCGCATTCGCCGTCACCGCCGGCATCGGCGCTGATGAACTGGTGAAAGCTTTCAAAGCCGACCACGACGATTACCAGGCCATCCTCTTGGAATCATTAGCCGACCGTCTCGCCGAAGCCTTCGCAGAATACCTGCACCAACGCGCTCGTATTGATTGGGGTTACGGCAAAAAAGAAAACCTCACCACCGAGCAGATGATCGAAGAAGAATATCGCGGCATCCGTCCCGCTGCCGGTTATCCCGCATGTCCCGATCACACCGAGAAGTGGACATTGTGGAAGCTCCTCGATGCGGAGAATAAAACCGGCATCAAACTGACCGAAAGCTGCGCCATGTGGCCCGGCAGCAGCGTCAGCGGACTATATTTCTCGAGCAAGCAATCAAAGTATTTCGCCGTCGGAAAACTCGATCGCGATCAAATCGAAGACTACGCAAAGCGCAAGCAGATGGATGTCGCAGCCGTTGAGAAATGGCTCGGAACGTATCTGAATTATCGACCGAGCTAACGTGCAGCTTGATGCACGGCGCTCGCAGGCAACGTAATTGGCGGCGTCTTGGAAACCTCATTTCCAAACGCCAACAAAATGACGACGCCGAAAATAATTCGGTACCAACCGAACCCGGCGAACGAATGCGTTTGAATGAAGCGTAGAAGCCATTTGACGGCGATAAACGAAACGATGGCAGCAATGATCGTCGTCATCGCGAGCATCGACCAGTTCTCGGGTGCGGCAGTTGGGTCAGCGTGATGAAGCGCCTTGAAGATTTTGAGGGCGCCTGCGGCGAGCATCGTCGGGATACCGACGATGAAAGAGAATTCAGTGGCAAATGGCCGGCTTAAGCCCAGCACAAGAGCGATAAGGATAGTCGCTCCTGAACGCGACGTGCCAGGAAACACAGCCGCGACCAATTGCGCTAGGCCGACAGCAATGGCAACGGTCCAGGTGATGGAGTCGGAAGCGGGTTTGTTTTTTAAAAACGCCTCGACAACGACGAACAAAACGCCGCCGATGATCAGCGCAATGGCGACCGGCCTCACTGACTCCGGCAGTTTGAAGTGCCCTTTATCGAGCACATAACCGCCGGCACAGGTCAGTGCGAACGCGACGAAACTTTTTACAATAAAGTCGCGTGTGGCAGGTTCGCGCCAGTTGAAAATAATTTTGCGAAATCGTTCTTTGAAAAGTGGAATTACGGCAACAACAGCGCCGCATTGGATGACGATGTTGAACAGATCGCTTTGACGCGGGATCCAGTGTTCGGAAATAAGCAAGTGTCCGGTCGATGAAACCGGAATGAACTCGGTGATACCTTCGATAACGCCGAGCAGTAATGCAATCAGCCAAGGGCTCATGGGTGCCCGAGCTTAGGGCATCACGCCGCTTTGCCAAATCCAAAAAAGCCGCCGCCCTTGCCAGTATTGCGTTGCTTGACCTTGAGCTGGCCGAGAATGCATTGACCGGCGATGAAAATTTTGTGCCACTGGCTCTCGATGCCGCGCAACGTGCCGTCATTAAATTCGGCGAGTGCGCGCAGCGAAGGCGCTGTGGAAATCATCGCATGCACGTCGTCACGCGACATCGTTTCGCTTTGGACGACGGACAAGATCAGCTCGAGTTGCTGGATCAGCACCGATTTGATTTCGAGGAATTGCGTTTCCTCTTCGGCGTTAAACTTTTTATCGCGCGCGCGAGTGAGGAATTGGTTGAACTGCTTCAGGCACTCCAAATAATTTTCCACCTGCGCAATCAGTTCTTCAACATTGTGTTTTTGCATAGTGTTACTTTGTTAGCGCAACCGGTGACTGCGCTGCTTTTGGTGAAAGGAAAATGATGGCGCCGCCGCGTAATTCGCGGGCAATGATTTTCAGCGCTCCGTAATGGACGATGAGCTCAGACAATTGCAACTGCGCTTGCTGCGCGTCCCGAAAAATGGCGACGATATTCTGGCCGATATCGTGCAAGTGCGACGGCGGGAACCATGTCGGGACCGTCGAACTGACGAGATTACCCTTTCCGTCCAAAGTGAAACTGCCGCTCGGAATGCGATTCAATTCCGGAACAGAAGTCTTGAAGAATTTATTTAGGAGACCCATTTTGTAAAAACTTGTTTGGTGGTTTGGAGCACTTGTTCGGCGTTCATGTCGCGCCGGAACCCAATGCACAAGATTCCCTTTTCATGGTCGCTCAAGGACACATGCCGTTGCAGTCCGTTGCCCTGAACATGCCCGAGTGGGCCTGCCTGGAGTAAATTGCCGATGCCTTTGAGGCGTTCGCGGGTTTGCTTAGCCCAACCGAGCAACACTTCTGGATTCTCAACACCCCAGGCTCGCGGCGCTTTGCCGTCGGTGGTCGCTTCCAAAACAAATTCGACGCCTTCAAATCGCGCTAACTTGGCCATAGGCGATCCGGTGGCCCGTTCAATCTCGGTATCGCTCTTGGTGATAAATTCGGTATGCGATTCGTCCATGGCTTGGGCTGAATCGAGCAGTAAACCGTGATAGGACGAATGGATGGTGCGCGGACGATGTGGGTCAGCCGGCAAAATTTCAAATGAACCGGTCTTCCAGGACATGATCTCCTTGAACGCATCTTCGCCGGCAAGCGAGCTGGCCTCGGCATCAATCACGTCACCGCCTTGCACCCAAATTTTGCCATTCAGCGCCTGATGAACGATGCGCAGCACGGACGAGCTTTGGGACAAACATTCGAGTTGAATGATGTCCATGAGACTCTTGCTTTGCACGCCACGGAAGCCACCGGCTTCTTTTTCGCGGCCGAGCAAGGATTCAATACAAGCTTCGAACGCTTGCGCCTCTTCTTTAGTGGTAGGCTTTTGGCAAAATAGATCGACGCCCATGGCATAAGCACGCGAGCGATAAGCTTCGTCGGTGACGCCCGTTAGGACGACCAATCGCAGACTTGGGAATTTTCGGCGAACAATGGCCAGGACTTGCAGCCCGTCCATTTTCGGCATTCGCAAATCTGTGACGAGTAGGTCGAAGTGTTCGGAGTCGAGGAGAGCAATGGCACGAGCGCCGGTGCTCGAGGCGTGGACCTCGGGACGGCTCGGTAAATTACTAAGCCACTCGCGATAGATATCGAGCAGCTCCTGCTGGTCGTCCACGATCAAAACTTTGTCGCGCCGCGTTTCCGTTTGCGCTTCGCGAGCTAACTCAGGTTGTTGTTCTAGTGTTTGCAAGAGGCGTTCTCGTTTTTGAGTTCGTGTTTAACAAATGCACTTATAGCAATTCCGATGCCTGACTTTAAACGAGTTTGGCATGTCAATGAGTTGGCCTGCGACCTGCTATTCAAAGGATTCGCAAAACTTACTTTATGCACGCATTAAAAGCATTATGGCCCGGCAGCACGATTAAACGGTGGCTTGGATCCAGTTCGAGCCCAGCCAAACCTGCGCCCGCCCCTGCACCAGCACCGGCACCCGCCGCGAAGCCTGCCAGGCCGCAAGTTCCGATTGCAAAAAACCAGACGCCCGCCCCTGCCCCGATTAAGAAACCGGCACCGGTTGTGGCCGAAGACAAACTGTTGCGCCTGCCGTTGAAGCCAATTTTCGACCGCCTGTCACCCGCACTGCAAGCGCTCGCCAACGGCCAGCCATTTACGGACCTGCACGAGATCGCGTTGCAGATTGATAACATTCTCACGCAATTGCCCGGAGGTGTCGTACGTATTTCATTTGGTGAATTGCGTAATTCGGCGCCGACCGGACTTTTCGCCGAACAGACTTCGCATGATTATACTTTGATCGATGTGCCGCTGTCGGAGATTGTCGCGCGCATCAATCCTGCGATGCTCACATTGCGCACGGATCGCAAAAAAATCGATGTGCCGGAAGATGTCACGGGCGTGTTTGGTAAAAATGGTGGCGGCACGGCTGTTGTTGCGCCGGTGGAAGCGTTTCAACGTGAAACCAAGCCAGCAGCGCCTGCTTCAGTTGCTGCTACTCCAACTGCTCCACCCCGTGCACGTGTGGCGATGCCGCCACCACCTCCCGGCGGCGACATTATTCAATTTACCCGCACAGCACCGGTGCCGACGCCGGAGGCCAGTCCGATCGCCATGCCTCCGAAGGTTAATTCGAAACCGGTCATGCCGGCAGTTGAACCATCTGCGCCGATTGCCATGCCAGCGGTTGCGAAAGCAGCAGTTGCGCCGGTTGCACAGACAAAGGTTGAGGCCCCATCCGA
>JAQGOW010000063.1 GCA_028293405.1 Verrucomicrobiales bacterium | reverse complement strand
GGACCTTTGTGAGGTGTTTTAGTTTTTTGTCGAGGAGGTCGAGCGTGGCTTTGGCTTTGATGTAGTCGAAGGATTCGGAGGATGTGATGAGCGTCTGGAGCAGGTGCTTTGTCTCGGTGATGTTTTGTAGGGCGAGCGAGACGGGGTCGGCGTTCATGACGGTGGCGACTTTAGCAGAGTTTGGAAAATCGCGACAACCTGATTTGGGGGAAAACTATTAACACGGTCGTCAGGCAGCGAGACGCTGCCGGAACCCGCAGCCGAGACGGCTGCATTACCTAGCCGATGCGGAAAGAGATTCGGGCGATGACGTCGCGGCCGAAGCTGTTTTGCAAGCGCTCGAGAATTTCGTGGCGACGATAGCGCACGATTTCGGCGTGCCAAACTGGATTGTCGACATTGACCATTAGAGTGCCGTTGCGCAGACCGACGGGATGGGCGTGCGCGACGATGTTTGGATCCATTTGGCTGGTCCAAACTTTCAGAATTTCGGTTTCGGCGAGGCGTTGGTCGATTCTGAGAGTTTTTAGCACGCCCTTGATGGCTTCGCCGGCGGTTATGCTCGTCGGCTTGCGATTGTCTTCGTTGATTTTCCAAGCCCAGCCACGCAAGGAAGCGAGAGCGCGGTCGCGGGCGGACGATTGGGCAGCGCGAAATCTCTTTTTGCCGAGGCTTTCTTCGGCGCGATATGGAAAGGACATGGACATGAACTACATCGCGGGGACGGGTTCGGCGACGGCTTCACCGTTTGCCGCCGGGCGCTCCGGAGGCTTTTCGACGCGGTGTTCGTCGAGTATGAGCACGCCGTGGGGCGGCAGATCGTAATTGCCTTCGAACGTGCGGCCGGTGAGAAATTCGTGCATCGGTTTAAAGAAGGTGATTCTAATCGATGTGTTCTGGTGGTTCAGCAAAAAATAAATTTTTGTTTCGGCGTTTTCGCGCAGGCTGACTTCGATGGTGTCGGGCACTTTCAGCAACGGATGAAGGTTGCAGAGTTGGCGGAGCCAGGCGACGAGGTCGATATAGAAATTTTGCTGTGAGGTGGTGCCGATATAAATGGCTTTGCCGGCACCGAAGTTGTTCATGGTCATCGCCGGTTTGCCTGCGTAAAAATCTTTCGTGTAAGTGGCGAGAATCTGGCAGCCCTTGGGTTCGATCAAATCACACCAGAGTTTCGCGGAGTGAAGGTGGCTGGTGTGGAAGGTGCCGCGGAAGGCGAGATGGTTGTCTTCTTCGGGCGACATTTGGTCGAACTCGTCGATCTCGAGTCCGAAGAGGTCGGTCATGTCGTGGGGAAAGCCGGTGTCGGGCGCGGTGTGATGCTCGTCGATCAGGCCGGTGTTGCACGTTGCGACGAGGGTGCCGCCGTTGTGGACGTAAAGTTTCAGGGCGTCGGCCTCGCCGCCGGCCAACATGTGTAATGACGGCGCGATGACGATTTTGTATTTCGACAGGTCTTCGGTCGGGCGCGCGAAATCGACGGGAATATTGCGATCGTGCAAAGCGGTGTGGAACATTTGCACATGCTGTCGCAGGTTGAAATGGCGATTGGGCTGGCGCGGCATGGAGAGCGTCCAATCGTTTTCGTGCGAATATAGAATACAGACGTCCGCTTTGACTTTGGTGCCCTTCAAGACGCCGCCGAGTTTGCGTAGTTCTTCGCCGATGCGACTGATTTCTTTGTAGACGCGATTTTCGCCACGGCCATCGTGGCTGAGCACGCCGCCGTAGAACTTCTCTGGACCGATACGCGGTTGGCGCCAGTAAAAATAGAGAATTCCATCTGCGCCGCGGGAAATCAGTTGGTAGGTAAACAGGCGCACGACATCGGGGCGGACGAGCGCGTTGATGTCCTGCCAGTTGACGTGGCCGGCTTTTTGTTCGATCGCCCAAAATCCTTCGGCGCCGTCCGGCATTTTGACGCCGGTTTTTTTAAGCGAACGCAGAAAATCGACTTCGCAGGCGTTTTCGGAGGATTTGGTTTTGACGGTGGCGTTGCTGTTGAGAGAAACAAAATCGAGCGCGTCACCGACGTCGAAGAGGTCGAGGCGTTGGCCGAAGACGCGGACGTTTGAGGTGACCGGCGCGTCTGGTGTCATTTCGTGGAGCAGGTCGGCTTGCATTCGGACGAACGCAACAATGGTGTCGCTGGTGAAACGACGCCAGTCGAGGAGGATCGCGGAATTATGAACATCGGGCGCGACCATTGGCATCGGCACATTGTTGAAATCGTTAACCGTTTGGCTCCAGAAACGCAGGCCGAGCATGTTGTTGAGCTTCTCGACGGTCTGATATTTGGCCTTGAGCCAGGCATGCCAGTCGCGTTCGGTTTCTTTGTTGAAACAGGGAACCAACGAGTGCGCGCCGATGTTGTTGTCGATTTGCCAGGCGATGAGTTGCGGGTGCTTGCCGAGAGCTTCGGCCATGGCGCGGACGATTTTTTTGGAGAAATCCCAGTATAGATCTGAATTCAGGCAGCAGGTGTGGCGTGTGCCGGGGTTTAACGCAATGCCATGCTCGTTAACGGGCAGAATTTCAGGATGCTTTTTCGTGAGCCAAATCGGCGGGACAGCCGTGGGCGTGCTGAGGACGACTTTGATGTCGGCTTCGGCCATGAGATCCATGACGCGCTTGAGCCATTTGAAATCGTATTCGCCTTCCGAAGGTTCGCAGAGGCCCCAAACGAATTCGCCGATGCGAACGACGTTGATGCCGGCGGCGACCATCAACTCGACGTCGCGCTTCCAACGGGCTTCGGGATCGTCAGGGGTTCCAGCAAAGGGATAGACCCAATGCTCCGGATGATAGTCGGTTCCAAAATACATGGCTCGTGTTGTCCGGGGTGCTACACGGATTGTAAACCTGCACAACGCATAGGCAACTTAAAAGAACGGCTGTTATATATTAGACACGCATAAGGAGTGCCAGTTTCAGCTATCTTTTTTGCGGCGTGGGATTACAACGAACTTATGCACCAGGTTGATGCGGGGAAAATCTTTCAACTTCAACGGCCATGCCCGGCATTGTGGAAATTGTATATCATCCGGGCGATTCTTACCGGGCCGGCAATTCTGTTCACGCTGCCGTATTTGTATTTTCGCTATCACACCTTGCGATATCGGTTCGATGAGGAAGGAATTCACATGAATGTGGGGATTCTTTTTCGGCAGGAGATCAATCTGACT
>JAQGOW010000049.1 GCA_028293405.1 Verrucomicrobiales bacterium | reverse complement strand
CGGGAAGCCATCCTTGAAAAACAGCCTGGCTACTGACGACGGTCAGCAACGCTAGACAAATGAGTTCGACCGTCATCTTCAAATCGAACTTCCACTGTAATCGCGACACCCAAACGACAAGTAATGGCGTAACGAGAAGGTAACTTGCACATGAGGACAGCCACGCCAGAGACCAACCGATTGGCAGATGGGCCAACTTCCATGTGGAAGTCGTCAATAACGCGACAGCGGTGATCGACGCGCTTACCATCGAACTTGTGACGATGATGAGGATGAACTTGAAGATGTCCTGAGCGGTGTTGAAAACGTCGCTGCCCCTTGCGACTTTTTTCATCAGCCGCGCGGCAATCAAAGCTTCAGCAGTGTGGCCAATCGCAATTCCGAGCGCGGAGATAAGATCGAACCGTCCGAGAGTAAAATTGACAAGGAGTGAACCGACGAGAACGCCAGGCCAAACCCGATTTCCCCAAAACAGCAATGCGGTCAGTGCGATTCCCGCGGAAGGCCAGAAGAGACTGACATGTCCCGGAGTGCCACCGACAGCTAACCCGAGTGCCCCACCCGCGTAGTACAATACCGCCACCACCAAAATCATGAGCAGCCGTTTATTCATGGATTAGGACGGCTAGCTTAAGAAGTTGCGCCCTCGATGTAACGCCCAAAACACTGTTAAATCAGTGCAAATGCAGCGGCATGCTGATGTTGTTTGAAATAACGCAGCCGTAAGCTCCGTTGTTCCATTGCAGCACTGCTCCATGTCCGACGAGATTCGCGGTGGCACCGGTCGGACGATAACTAAGTGTAACTGCTCCAGTTGGCGCGGAAATGGAACCGGCAAGGTAATTAGCTGGCCCGCCCGGCAGTTTGACGATCGCGTTGTTGTTGCTGACCGCATACGAAAAGGTCAACTGAGGCACTCCGATATCGAGCGCACCGTCAGCCGGATTCAGTGAGGGCGTCATAGGCGTGTAGGGCGATCCGAAAAGTCGCGTCACATTAGTGAAACCGTTCTTATAGGTCGACGTCAACGCACCGGAAGGACGGATCCAACTGACGTTGCCACCGGGTGAGCCACTGGAGAAATTCAACCAGCCTTCAATCAGCCCGCGATTGCCGTAGAGCGGAATGTAGAGCGGCCAATAGCCCTGCTTGGAAATCGGCACCGTTTGCGAAATCGGCGTGCCGTCACCCAATGTGCCGACGAATGAGATCACCCCAAGTGGAGTATTTGTGACAAACCCGTACCCAAAACCTCCGGGCGAATTTACAGGTGCGCCCGCGCCCGGTGAAATCGCCAGCGTATAGCGCGCAGAATCCGTGAAATGGTTGGCGCTGTTGTAAGGTGCAATGTCAGCCATCAGGACAGAAGTCCACGGGTCAGGCGCTGGCGAGGTGATCGTGCCGGTGATTTGTTTACCGACGAAATCAAGATGCACGTTAATCGTCACTGTTGTTTTGCCAGTGCGCAGCAATTGTTTGGTTGCGTTGCCATGCACATCAAACGCGCCGGTCAGCGAATAGCTGTGACCGTCCAATTTTAGTGTGCCCGAGAACGTCGTATCAGTGCGCACGAGTAGATTAAAAAGTGCCCCGGAGGATTGGATCCGGACCTCGTTAGTTTCGTAGAACAAACCGTTGTAACTGCCGTTGGCATTGTTAGCCACGATTGGATTGGTCACAAAATTCGCGAGCAACTGCAGATTGGTTTGCATGCGAAACACCAGGGTTGCACTGCTGGAAATTTCGAGGCCACGGCTGTCCACCCAATTCGAGAACACGTTGCCGATTACGGGCGTTGCCAAGATCCGATAGTGGCGCCCGATGTCCAGAATCGCGCCGTTGGTTGGTGTTCCAAATGTCAGCGGCGTCAAAGGTGTCGTTGATCCCCCACCCGCGGTGTTGACGTGCAGGACGGAGGGCACACGTAAGAAAACGTTGATGCTGTTCGTCGAGGTCAGGCCGGAAATATCTGTGACGATGGCGGTAAAAGTATTCGTTCCAGGAACGAGGCTCACAGCGTTCGTCCATTGGCTCAGGGTTGGTTTGCCCGACAATTTCGGATGAATCGTAAGCGGTGAGGAGGACGGGTAAGTGCGTGTGACAGTCAGGTCGGCAACGCCGTTGTCATCCCAGGCCGAACCGCTCAGGTAGATTTGCGGCGGAATGCTGCTCATCGTGCCGAAGTACGCCGTCGAACTGCTGCTGAATAATGTGTTCGCTATTGGATAGCTGAACTTAGAAACCGGTTTCGTGTGATCCCTGGTCACAGTGAGATGGCCGTTGCTCAGAGATGTCAAAGCTGTCGATTGGCATAACGTCGTGCCGACATAACATTGGTATGTTCCGGCATCCGTCATTTGCACTGCGGCGATTGTGTAGAAACTATTGGTTGCGCCTACGATGTTCGTGCCGCTCTTCGCCCACTGGAACGTCAGTGTCGAGGGCGCAGTCGCAGCGACGGCAAACGAAACGGCGTTGCCAGTCATCACGGTGTAATTTTTCGGTTGCGTGGAAATTGTTGGTGCGGTTTCAACACCGAGTGAGGCGACACGGCTGGTGATCGAGTTAAAGTTATTCGAAACGACACAGAAGTATTGGCCGACGTCTTTGGAACCGGCGGGGCCGACGGCGAGCAAACTATTGGTTGCCGTATTCAGCACTGTAACGTTGCTGCTTCCCCATGGAATGAAGAACCATTGATAATTCAAGGACTGGCCGCAAGCATCGGCGGTGAAGATGTTCGTCGCATTCGCTGAAATGCAATTGTCCACTGGCTCCGTCAGGAACACAGGATCATTGACAATTACTGTCGCACTACTGCTGGCTACAACGATGTCGCCGATCACCTGCACGAAATATGTCCCGGCATCGGAACGAGTCACGCCAGGAACCGAGTAGATCGAAGATGTTGCGCCTGGAATCGCGGTTCCGTTCTGGAACCATTGATACGTTGGCGTCGCAGATCCGGCAGCGCTCACCGTCAGCGTTAACGTTTCGCACGCGTTCAGAATCTGATTCGCCGGCTGACTTGTTATTATGGTCGTATCATCGACGACCAACGTGGCCGTTGAAGAAAGTGCCGACCCCGCCTGGTTGGAAATCGTGCAGGAGTAACTGCCGGCATTCGCTTTCTGCACATTGCTGAGATTCAACGCCGAAGCGGTCGCGCCCGAGATCGGCGCGGAATTGAATTGCCATTGATACGTCATTGGCTGTGTTCCTTGAACGTTGACGTTAAAAGAAGCCGAAGCTCCGACTGACGTGCTTGCGTCCGCCGGTTGCGAAGTTATCGAAGGCGGAACCAGGACGGTCAGCGTTGCCATCGAACTTGAAACTGATCCCGTCGCATTCGTGATGATGCATTTGTAGGAACCGCTGTCCGTCGCCTGGACGCTGTTGATGGTCAGCGACGAAGCAGTGATGCCGGTCATGTTCGTGTTGCTCACGATCGGCGCGCCGTCCTTGACCCAACGGAAATTCAACTGCTGCGAACTTTGTGCAGTGACGTTGAACGTGACCAACGCATTTAGGTTTGTGGTCAAGCTGGACGGTTGCGAAGTGATATTCGGTGGGGTAAGGACGTTCAGGGTTGCTCCTGAACTCGTGGCTGATCCAGCACCGTTTGAGACAACGACTGTGTAGGTGGCTTCGTCTGCGCTGGATGTGTTCGCCACTGTCAACGTTGCACTCGCCGCACCGGAAATCTTTGCGTTGTTTGCTAACACGCCACCATTTTTGCTCCACGCGTAAGTCAACGGCCCGGTGCCGGTGGCAACGACATTGAACATAGCGAGCGAGCTGCCATTAACTGTTTGGCTGGATGGTTGGGTTGTGATTGTCGGCGGGACAACAACAGTGAGCGTTGCGACAGAGCTGGTAACGTTACCGGAAGAATTGGTGACCACGCATTGAAATGAACCAGCGTCAGAACTACCAACGCTCGTCAGGGTCAGCACCGCCGTGGCCGAACCGAGAATCGTTCCACCGTCGCTAAGTGCCGCTCCGTTCTTGAACCATTGGAAATTGAGCGTCGGGGCACCATTCGCGCTGACGGAAAACGTCGCGCCTGCACCAGAGTTGCGAGTCACGCTGGAGGGCTGTGCCGCGATGGACGGCGGATTGATTACAGTCAACGTGGTGATCGAACTAGTTGCCGTGCCTTGCGAGTTGGAGACCACGACCTGATAGTCACCCTGATTTGCGTCGACAAGACTTGTCAACGTGAGCACAGCAGTGTTTGCCCCCGCAACATTCCCGCTGTCTGCCAGAGCGGCAGTGTTGAAAAACCATTGGTAAGTCAACGGAGATGAACCGGTCACGGTAACGCTGAGATTGGTCGTCGTCCCAAAGAAAGCAGTTAGCGACGCCGTTTGCCCGGTGATCGTTGGGGCAGTAAGGAAGTTCGTTGATGCGATATTCGAAAGATCGCTTTCGACGCCGTTGGATGTGTAAGAAGTTGCACCGAAATAGTAAGTGCCGACGGCGAGGTTCGGGATCGTTGCGGTTAAATTTGCACCCACGTCGACCGAACTACTGCTCAGCAGGGTGGAGGGATTTGTGCCGTAGTAAACTTTATAGCCCGCGACGGTGCTGTCGGAAGATGCGTTCCAGGCGAGGTTAACCGACTGTGCTCCGTAACTTTGACAAACACTACTCAGGACGGCGACTAACACCAGAATCCGTAGAAGCTGTTTATTTATCAGGCTGGCTACCGTTTGCGTGTGTGTTTTACTAACTGCCATAACCCTACCATCCGTTGTAGGCTCAACTTACTGGTGTCTATATATGCGCGTTTCATTGCTCGACTTGGTAATAGAGCAACTGTCTTGCCAGTCCCAGTTCCAGACGCATAGACACGCGGATTGAGGGCCGATGTTCGGCCACAATTTCTGTCGATTAACAGCGGCGAACGGATTAGTTTGACCGCCGAAAAAAGGAATGAGTTTTCTGGCACCCATCGCGTTCTGGTTCGCGGCGACTATTCCTGTCGTAATTATCTTTTATTTGCTCAAGCGCAAACGGGTGGTGAAGCTGGTTTCCAGCACGTTACTTTGGCAAAAATTTCTGGCCGACATGCAGGCCAATGCGCCCTTCCAAAAACTTCGTCACAATTGGCTCTTAATTTTGCAACTTTTGGTTCTCGCGCTTGCGATTCTCGCGATTACCCGGCCTTTTTTTGCGGGACGCTCCACATCCAGCAGCTTGCGGGTGATTATCCTTGATGCTTCCGCGTCGATGCAGAGCAAGGACGAGCAACCGTCGCGATTTGAAAAGGCGAAGTCCGAAGCGCGCAAGCTCATCGACAGTTTGCACGAAGGCGAGGAGATGATCGTGCTGCAGTCCGATGCGAACACGCAGGTAAAACAATCGGCGACCGGAAACAAAACGGCGTTGGCGCGCGCGATCCAATCGTGTCGCGTGACTGATTCACCTACTCGCCTGACTGAAGCGCTGAAACTCGCGGATACTTTGACGAGGCAGAAAAAGGATCCGGAAATCCATTTGTTCAGCGACGGCGCTGCCGGTGACTTGAGTGAATTTGAAAACAAAGGACTTCACCTCATTTATCACCGCATGGGTCAACGCGCCAATAACGTTGGCATCACCACCCTGGACATTCGCGAAAATCCGGAGAACCGGGAGCAACGCGCAGTTTACACGAGCGTCGCAAATTTTTCCGGTGAGGCGAAGCAAACCGATCTCGAACTGTTGTTCGACAATCAGGTCGTGCAAGCCGTGCCGCTTTCGTTGCAACCCGGCGAAACTGTTCCGCACGTGTTCACGGTGAACCAATCGCATGATGGCGTTTTTACAGTGCGCATCAGCGTGAATGACGATCTTGCCGCGGATAACCAGGCGTCAATCGTCAGCTTGATGCCGGTGCCGATCAAAATTCTTTTGGTGACCAAAGGAAATCGGCACGTCGAGAAAGCGTTGCACGCCGCCGGCGAAATAGACCTCACGATCGCGCAAACTTGCACAGACCCTGCGGCAAACTTCGACCTCGTTGTGCTCGACGACGTCATCCCGATCGTCTGGCCGAAACCGAACGTCATCGCCATTCACGTTGGCAATACCAATTGGTTTTACGAAGGCTGGTCGCAAATCCAGGCGCCCGCCATCGTGGATTGGAAAAGCACTCACCCTCTCCTTCGTTACATTAATTTCGATAATGTCCAAATCGCCGAAACGATGGCGGTGAAAACTCCGAGTTGGGCCGTTTCACTGGTCGACGCGCCGCAGACGCCGCTGATTTTGGCTGGCGAACTTCAGCATCAAAAAATTGTTTGGATAGGTTTCGACACATTGCAAAGCCTTTGGCCGTTGCGCTTCTCGTTCCCCATGTTTTTCCAAAATGCGGTTGAGTGGCTCAATCCCGCTTCGACCAAGTCCAGTCAACTCATGGTCCGAGCGGGCGAACCATTCCGTTTCGGCATGAGTCAGGCCGCTGAAAAGACCGAAGTGACTTTACCCGACGGCAGCAAACGCGACCTGAACACCGCGAACACGCGCGAAATTCTTTTCGGCGAAACGACGCAACAAGGCATCTACCACCTGCGCGCTGGCACCAACGACGCCACCTTTTGCGTCAACGTTCTGGACGCTGCGGAAAGCAATAATCAACCGCGCGAACAATTGGAGTTCGGAAAATTCTCAAAGGTCAGCGCAACGGAAATGAAACGGGCCAACATCGAATTCTGGCGTTGGCTTGCCGCCGTCGGATTGGCCGTGCTTCTCTTCGAATGGTGGTTCTATCACAGGAGGAGCGCGTGAGCAGCCAGCACGAAAAGAGAGACCATTGGTTTCGCGACATAGTCGCATACGGGCCTTGGACGGGCCTCATTATTCTAATTCCAATTGCCATAATCGCTTGGATCACACTTCCTTTGCTCTCGAAATTAAAAAGTGCGGCGAACGAGGTTATTATCTACACGTCCCAAGACCAAGAATACGCAGAACCGATTTTCAACGAGTTCACAAAACAAACCGGCATCAAAGTCCGCGCTGTTTACGACAATGAAGCAGCTAAAACTGTTGGCCTTGTTAACCGTCTCATTGCTGAAAAAAACAATCCGCAATGCGATGTGTTCTGGAACAATGAAGAGTTCCGCACACGCCAACTGGCGCGCGAAGGCATTATCAGTAACAAATGGATAAGCTTCGGGTCTCGCACTCGCTGCATTGTCGTTAATACAAATTTGCTGCCGCTCGCAAAAGCTCCGCACGATTGCCTCTCCCTCGTTGACGAAAAATACTCGCGCAAAGTAGCGCTGGCATATCCGCTCTTCGGAACAACCTCCACGCATTTCCTCGCCCTCCAGCAAAGATGGACTGATGTCATTTGGAAATCGTGGTGTCAGCGTCTGGCAGCAAACAAACCTTTCGTCGTTGATGGCAATTCTGTCGTGGTGAAAATGGTCGGACGCGGTGAAGCGTGCCTCGGCTTAACCGATTCTGATGACATTCGGGCCGGTCAACGCGAGGGTCTACCAATCGCCAACGTGGATTTGGCCCAAGACGGCTTATCCATTCCGAACACTGTAGCAATTGTCAGACTGTCACCGCACCCTGCTGCGGCAGAAATCTTGTTACAATACCTTGGATCAACGCCGGTACATGCCGCACTTGAACAAGCTGGGGCGCTGACCTGTCAGGGAACGGTGGGCGATGCTTTTCTTGACGAAACAAATCCAGACTCAGGCACCGTCGAGGACTGGAACAGAATGCTTGCCAATCAAAACACCAACCTCGAATTCCTGAAAGGGTTATTCCTGCGATGAACTGGATTTTGGTCTGGAACAGTTTATTGGTCTCAGTCAGCGCGACTGCGACCGCACTCGTCTTCGGATTTTTCGCGGCGCTTTGGGCAACGGCATCAGGCACAACCTCGCGTCGCGTCATCACGTTTCTCGCAATCATCGCGCTCGCGCTGCCGCCATTTCTCGTGACGAATTGTTGGATCGAACTCCTCGGCCAAACCGGCGTCTGGCGCAACGCTCTGCATCTCGACATCTACGGACTCGGCGGAACAATCTGGATCCTCGCCCTTCTGCTCTGGCCAATTTCATTTCTCTTCTTCACGGCAACCTGGAGCCGAATCGAACCCGCGCACCTCGAAGCCGACCCCATGCTCACAGGAATGTCGCTCGTGCGCTGGCTCTTGATTCCAACCGCCCGCGCTGCCGTTATCCAATCCGCGGTGATAACGTTCGTGCTCGCGCTCAACAATTTCGCCGTGCCCGCCATCCTGCAAGTGAAAGTCTTCCCGGCCGAAACCTGGATCAGCTTCAACACAAAATTCGATTACGCCGAAGCATTGCAACTGGGCTGGCCGATGATTTTGTGCCCACTCCTTTTGCTGATTGCATTCCGCCGCAACAACGTCGCGTTCGGTTGGAAATCCAACGGTGCCAGCGGCGCGCTCTTCCGTCGGGCCCTCGCCCGAAACTTATTTTCGATCGCAATCATCGTCGGATGCATCGCCATTTTTTTCTCCATCGTAATCCCGATGGCGCAACTCACAACCAGCGCGCGAACATGGCGCGAGTTTTTGCCAGCGATCGAGGCCGGACAATTTGCGATCACCTATTCGCTTTTGTTCGCGGCTTGCACGGCGACGGTCATTTTGATTTTCGCGCTGTTAACGTGGCGCGCGCGCCTACAGGAAATTGTATGGATCCCGTTCTTCATCCCCGGCGTGCTGCTCGGAATCGCAATCATCTGGGCGTTCAATCGCCCGAGCCTCGCCGCGATTTACCAAAGCATGCTCATCGTCGTAATTGCTTATACGATTCGTTACCTCGGGTTTGGTTGGAGCACAGTTTCAAGTGCGTTGCGCAGTGCTGATCGCAACCTAACCGACGCGGCGCAAATAGAAGGCGCTACTCGCTGGCAAACATTCCGTCACGCGCTGTGGCCGCAAATTTCGACCCAGGCTGCCGCCGCCTGGTATGTCACCTATCTGCTCTGCCTTTGGGACGTCGAAACACTCGTGCTCATTGTGCCGCCTGGTGAGGAAAATCTTTCATTGCGAATCTTCAACCTCCTTCACTACGGCCACAACGCTCAGGTCAACGCCCTCTGTCTCGTGCTCCTGACCCTTGCGGTTCTGCCATTGATCATCTGGATGATCAAAGCGCGCTTGAGCAAATTGATTTCAATTGCAGCGATTGTCGCGACCGGCTGCTCCATTCAACAATCCGACCACGTCCCGATCGAAAGTAAACTTTTCGAGTCTGTCCAAGTCATCGGCACACGGGGCACTGCTCTCGGCCAACTCAATAAACCACGCGCTGTTACAGTCGACAGGAATGACAATCTCTACGTCGTCGACATGACCGCGCGCATTCAAAAATTCTCGCCCGACGGAAAGTTTCTGCTCAGCTGGCAACTCACGC
>JAQGOW010000046.1 GCA_028293405.1 Verrucomicrobiales bacterium | reverse complement strand
GCCGACTATCAATGTAACGCCATCGACACCGGGAACTTCCCCACCGGCTACATCAACAAAAGCAATTCGTTTCGCCTGATATTCCCATAAACAACCGTGACCTCTGTCACGTAGCGCAAGCATCCCTCCTGCAGGTTGGGCGCCGCCATTCCGCCTTAGCGCCTTCGCGAGGCATCCCTTGCCTGCTGCTCTCTGAGAGAAATAGCCATCTCCTAATCTGTGTTCCATCCGTGTTTGATCTGTGGCTAAAATGAGTCCCTTATTCGTCTGCCTCCATCTGCGGGTAATACCTAAGCCCATCGGGCCTTTTTCCACATTGTCTTTAGGGGAAAGTTTATGTAACCTCTCGCCGCTTATGCAGAACTTTCGACGCATCATGGTTATGGCATCGCTTTCCCTGGCGACAGCCGTTTTGGCTCAATCACCGACCCCGCCCGCTCCGCCGGCACGGACGGCACCAGTGCAGAACGTGCGTCCCACGCGCGTCATTCCAAGCCCGAGCGGCCCGATCACACCCGGCAGCACCGCCATCGTCAATGCAGCGGGACCCATCAATTCTGTCACCGTCCCTGTCACAAATATTCCCAAGGAACCGACTCTCGTATTCGATTCCGAGACCAAAACCTACGACGCCAAAGTCGGTGAGGCTTCCGCGCCTTTCTCCTTCAATTTGACCAACGTCTGGACCAACGAAGTCATCATTGAAAAGACCCAGACAAGCTGCGGTTGCACGGTGGCTCAATTGCCTTCTCAGCCTTGGCACCTCCAGCCGGGCACCAACGGCGAAATCAAAGTCACCGTCGCACTCGCCGGCAAACCGCCCGGTCTCATCGCCAAAACAGTCACCGTTTACACCTCCGTCGGAATGAAACAGTTGACAGTCAAAGTCAACAATCCTCCGCCCGCGCCAGCCGCGGCCATGACTCCTGAAATGCGCAAAAAGAATCTGGAACAAGCCATGAAAGATCGTCAGGCCGTGTTCCATTCCGTCGACGGTAACGACTGCGCCAAATGCCACGTCCATGAAGGCGACGGCAAAATGGGCCAGCCACTCTTCGCTGCTGATTGCGGCATCTGTCACGAATCTCCCAATCGCGCCGCTGGCGTCCCTGACTTAAAAGCCATCGCGGGTGCGAAACAAACTAATTTCGATTATTGGCGCGAATGGATCAAAGACGGCGGTAAAACTGGTTCCACGATGCCGGCCTTCGGCCAGGAACATGGCGGTCCGTTGACCGAAGCCCAGATTAATTCCGTAGCGGCCTATCTTGCAGCAACCTATTCCAAAACCACGGTGCCCTCAGCCCCGGCGGTCACGAATGCGGCGCTGATCAAGAAAGCTCCCTAACGTAATCCTGTAGCCGCCCAACGTAAGGCGGCGGATTTTTGAGCAGCGTTGCCTTTGTAACGATGCTCAAAAAATGCGTTAAAACAGGACTTGCCAAGCCTCGGGGGCGAGACTAGGCTCACCAACTCTTTTTTAGGACATACATATTTATGCCAGTTAGAATCAGAATGAAGCGAGTCGGCGCAAAAAATTCGCCGTATTATCGCATTGTGGTAGCCGACGGACGCAGCCCTCGTGATGGCAAGTTCATCGAGGAAATCGGCACCTACCAACCGTTGAAGAAGGACGACAACTTCAAGCTCGACATTGCACGTGCCGACTATTGGGTGAGCAAAGGTGCTAAGCCAAGCGAAACTGTCGCCAGCTTCATTAAGAAGACGAAGAAGGCCGCAGTGGCAGCTTGATTTCGACGTTTTGTTGCGCGTTATATCGGTTCCTAACACCTTATAACACCTCCTAACGGTTAAAAAAAAGATTGTTTAGAGCCATGCAAGCCTTCCTCGATTTTGTGGTGAAGGGGTTGGTAAACCATCCTGAGGCCGTCAGTGTTACTGAAGTGCCCAAGGAAGGCTTGACCGTGTACGAAGTGCGCATGCACCCGGATGACGTCGGTAAAGTGATTGGCCGTCAGGGCATGACCATCAACGCCATTCGCAGTTTGCTTTTAGCGGGTAGTGCCAAGCGCGGTTTGCGCTGCACCATGGAAATTGTGGAAGACGGGCCGAAGGGCGAGGCGAAGCCTGACGGGGACCGAGAGTAGGTCGGTTTTCAGTGTTCAGTGCTGAATACTGAAAACTGAATACTGTTTTGAGTGCATGAGAATCGATGTTCTCACCCCGTTCCCGGAGATGTTCTCCGCGTTGGACGTGAGCATCATGAAGCGGGCGCAGAAAAACGGCGTCCTTGACCTGAAAGTGGTCAACTTGCGTGATTACACGCATGACAATTACAAAACGGTCGATGATCGACCGTTCGGTGGCGGACCAGGAATGGTCCTAAAACCAGAACCGATTTTTGAAGGGGTCGAAGCGTTACGCGGCGAAAAAACCCGCGTGATCCTGATGACACCGGTTGGACAAAAGTTCGACCAGGCTGCAGCGCGACGTTTGGCGCAAGAGCAGCATCTGTTATTTATTTGCGGCGCGTATGAAGGGACCGATGAGCGAGTGCGCGAAGGATTGGTGGACGAGGAATTGTCCATCGGCGATTACGTTCTGACGAACGGATCATTGCCGGCGATGGTGGTAATTGACGCGGTAACGCGGCTCTTGCCCGGAGCGCTCGGCGACGACCAAAGTTCTCATGACGAATCTTTTAGTGCGGGCCAGTTGGAATACCCGCACTATACGCGGCCGTCAGAATTTCGCGGGATGAAAGTCCCGGAGGTGCTCTTGTCCGGGCACCATGCGGAGATAGAAAAGTGGCGGAGGGAGCAGTCCCTGCGTCGAACAAAAGAGCGAAGACCGGATTTGCTCAAATAGTAATCAGTGTTTAGTGAAGAATCTGAACGCGGATTGTAACTGAATACTGTTTACTGAATACTGTTTACTGAATTTTTATGAACCAGGTACTGTTAGACAAAATTGAATCCGAGCAATATCGGAAAGACGCTGGCAAATTCAACGTCGGCGATTCTGTGCGTGTTCACACCAAGGTCGTCGAAGGCGAAAAAGAGCGTATCCAGATTTTCGCGGGCATCGTCATTGGCCGTCGCGGTCATGGCTTGAACGAGACCTTCACCGTTCGTCGTATCAGCTACGGCGAAGGCGTTGAACGTATTTTCCCGATTCATTCGCCCCGTATCGACAAGGTTGAAGTTGAGCGCAAAGGCTCCGTCCGCCGCGCCAAACTCACCTACCTACGCGATCGTATCGGCAAAGGTGCAACTTTGGTCAAAGAAAAAGAATCCAAAGTCGCTCCGAAAGCCGCCGCCGCCGCGAATTAATTTCGATTGGACCGCGGACTTGCCGCCGGAGTTTTCCGGTCAGATCCGCCCCGATTTTCGAAGCGCGAACCGTCACAGGTTCGCGCTCTTTTTTGCTTGCCTTGCCGCTAAGCCGCGGCAGACAGCCTAGAGTTTTTGGAAGGGCAACGGACTTACTGACGCTCAACTGGCGCTGCCGGTGGATA
>JAQGOW010000044.1 GCA_028293405.1 Verrucomicrobiales bacterium | reverse complement strand
TGCGGCGCGCCCGTTGCATGTGCAGTGTAGTTACCCGACCCGGTCGATACTGAAAATCATCACCGTTTACGAGCCTGATGCGAGGCAGTGGATTGATTTCGAACATCGAAAGGGATAGTTTGCACTTATGAAAGAGACGTTCGTCGAACAACGTGTGACCTACACTTTTGAAAAGGGTGGGAAGTTGGTTGTCGTTGAACATGTCCCTGCGCGTGTGTGCGTCGAAACCGGCGAACGTTTTTTCGCGCCCGAGGTGGTTGAACGTTTGCAAAATATCGTTTGGGAACAACGCCAACCGACCCGTTACATCGAAACTCCGGTGTTCGAGTTTGCTGCCTGATTGGCGAGTGAAAACTGAACCTCAACGGTTGCGCCACTTCGCCAGCGACAATTACGCCGGAATTTGTCCTGAAGCTTGGGCGGCCCTTGCCGAAGCCAACGTCGGTCACTCCGTCAGCTATGGTGAGGATCAGTGGACCGCCAAAGCTGCCGACGCTCTTCGCGAAATTTTCGAGACTGATTGCGAAGTGTTTTTCGTTTTCAATGGCACCGCTGCCAATTCACTTTCGCTCGCGTCCCTCGGCCAATCTTATCACAGCGTCCTTTGCCACGAGCTCGCGCACGTTGAAACCGACGAATGCGGAGCCCCGGAGTTTTTCTCAAATGGCATGAAAGTGCTTCTGCTGCCGGGCGCAAACGGAAAAATTGATCCAGCGGCAATCGAGCGCACCGTCACCCGTCGCACCGACATTCACTTTCCGAAGCCCTGCGCTGTTAGTGTCACGAATGCCACCGAAGTCGGCACCGTCTATACGCCGGACGAAGTCAAAGCGATCTCCGTCAAAGTAAAACAATCCGGCCTCAAACTGCACATGGACGGCGCGCGTTTCGCAAACGCTGTCGCGTCGCTCAACGTCAAACCAAAGGAAATCACGTGGCAAGCCGGCGTCGACGTCCTCTGTTTTGGCGGAAGTAAAAATGGATTGCCGCTCGGTGAAGCCGTCGTGTTTTTCAATCACGCGCTCGCGCACGAGTTTGATTTTCGATGTAAGCAAGCCGGCCAACTTGCTTCCAAAATGCGGTTCCTCGCCGCGCCGTGGCTGGGCATGTTCCAAACAGGCGCATGGCTCCGTCATGCCGCGCACGCGAATGCCATGGCCCAAGCACTTGCTGATTTGCTCAAAGCTATTCCCGAGGCCAAGATTCTTTTCCCGCGTCAGGCCAACTCGGTTTTCGTCGAACTGCCAGCCTACGTCATCGTCGCGTTGCGTCAGGCGGGTTGGAAATTTTACACCTTCATCGGCCAGGGCGGCTGCCGCCTTATGTGCGCCTGGGACACTCAACCTGAAGATGTTCAAGCCTTCATCGCCGATCTCAAACGTCTCCTCGTCGAGGCGCCCAAAGACGCGGCACTCTCAGCAGATCATCGGAAGCTGTAATTAGAAGGGGAATCCGACCGAAAATTGGATTGTGCCCGCTGGGTCGCGCGGACGCGGGTTGAGATTGTGCCCGTATTCCAAACGAACCGGCCCAATCAATGTGCCGTAGTTGAGCCCGCCTCCGACAGAAGTGAGCACTTGGTGAAACGGATAGTCCTTAATGTCTCGGGCGATGCCGAGCGAATCAACAAATCCAACCAACGAAAGTTTCGGCGTCAGTGACTGTTCCACTTCCACGCTGCCCAGCAAAAAACTTTCCGCCCCGAGCAGCGTTCCACCCGGGTTGCGCGGAGATGCCTCGCCTTCGGTGTAGCCGCGGATCGAGTTTTCGCCACCTGGAAAGAACCGCTTGTTGAACGGCAAATCCAGAGCCGGCCCGCGATCGGTAAACACTGCTCCGTGATCCGCGCCGAAGTGCAACCAGCGACCTTCGCCGATAGCGAAATGATACGAACCCGAAACTTCAAACCGTTCATAGTTTACCTCGCCGCCTAGCAAATCAGTCGCGACTTCCACGTTTCCAAAAATTTTGTATCCGCGATGTGGATAAAGCGGATTGTCGCGTTTGTCGTGTTTCAGGTCGAAAATAAATCCGCTCACCTGCGCGCTACGCAATCCGACACTCGGATCGACATCCGTTTGCGATGCCGTAACTAACTGATAATTAAACCTCCCGCTGACATCGAGCGAGATGGGTCGAAACAGCTTTTGAAGGCCGACGCCGCCACCGTATTCCTCACGTAAGAAATCGATCTCCTGCCGATGTAGCGCCGATGCCGTGAAAAATGCGTTCACGTCTTCACCCACAACTTGCGGAATAGTGTAGAGATAGTCAGCGCTTGTCGTCTTGAACGATTGCGTGATGCGAAAGCGCGCGTTATGCGCCCGTCCCCAGATGTTGTGCTGCTCGATGTCAAAACCGACACGCAACAGTTCGTAAGTTCCAAATCCGAACAACATGCTCGCTTCGAGTTCCTTGCCTTCCTTCAACTCGAACACAGCGTCGCGCGTGTGCGCGTCGACGTTGTCGTAGCGCAGACCGACCGCATCAAAAATGCCGAGCGATGAGATGCGGTAGCGCGCGCGCTCAACGCGAATGCGATCCAGCAATTGTCCGGGAGTCAGTTCCGTGCGTTGGGACAAGACGTCCACCTTGGTTTTTTTTCGTCCCTCATACTTAACCGCACCCAACTTGATCTTCGGCCCTGCAGTGACTTTAGCCGCGAGATCGTAGTTGATGATATTGTTGTTCGTCTGCGCGTAGACGGTGGAAATTTGTACCGCAGTGTCGGGGTACCCCGACTGATACAAATTGGTTTTGATGGACTGCGAAAAATCCTGTTCCCACAGTGGCGAGTATGGTTTCCCGATTAGTGCGACAACGACCTGAGCATTGGTCGAGTCTTCTCGAATGATGTCCTGTCGCACCAGCCGAACGACTGAACGCGGCCCTTCATTCACGTTGACCAATACCGAAACTTCACCTGATTGATTATTGGTTGAAATGATCGGCTTGATGTTTGCATCGCGATAGCCTTGTCGATCGAAAGCTTCCGACAAACTGGAGATGCTGCGGGACAGTCGTTGGGACGAATACACTTTGTAACGTTTGAGCGGGAGCAACGGCGTATTTTGTACGAAGTAGCCGCGGGCCGTTTTCAGTGGCACCGTTGTGAGCCCCGCAACACGAACGCTCGTGTAATAATAGAACAGGCCTTTGTGAATCTGAAATTCGACCCGTGTCGCTTCGAACGGTCGCGGCAGCGGTTCGTCAAAAGCTTGCCGCCAACGAAACGTCACGGTCTGTCCATTCGTCGAAGTAATGATGGCTGTGACTTCGGGGTGCAGGTAACCGTCTTCGGTTAAGCGCGACAGCAAAATGACAGCGGCGTCTTCGATGAAATTCGCGTCAAACGTCGCGTGTTTTTTTCCGTTGTTCTCCAGAAGAAGAATCGTGCGCTTCAGTTCAAGACCCCCGAGCAACCCATAGCCTGAAATTTTCAACTTTGCTTTTGGCGCTGCCGCATCGACGTGCGTCGCTGTACAACAAAGTGCGATCGTCAGCAAAACGCATCCGATATCACGCACTGACAAGTGCAATTTGGCTATTTTGAATAGAAACGCCATTTGAGGCCGACGTTCAGTCCACCGAACTTGTTGTAGTCGCCGATCACTGACCAATCCGGGTTCACTTTATATTCAACCGAATACGTTTCGGTATTTTGTTGCGATACATCGCGCGCAGATTCGATCGTTAATCGTTGATCGTTGCCGGTGACGCCGAATCGGCTTAAGAGGCTTTTACCGACGAACGCACCCACGCGCAACGTTCGTTGCTGGGTGGTCAGCGCACTGGTTGTGGCCGGCAGTTCGCCCGTGGTTAGCATCATCAGAATTTGTTCGGAGGCCAGTCCAGGCGTCGATGTAAATTCGATTTTCGGATCACTCACTGGCCCGGTCACGTTCATGCGGATGTCGAAGTCGTAGGCCTTGGTTGATCCGGTAACAAACAAGTAGGGCATGTAAGGATGGGCTGTGGTTAGCGACACGAATCCCTGGGTCACTTTGACGTTCGCAAACGGGAACTGCACTTGACCGGAGTTGATCGTCGCATCGCCGAGCGCCACCGGTTCTCCCAGCGTTCCGCCAAGGTGCATGTCGGCCGAACATTCGCCGTTAAAAAATGGACTGCGCACTTTCATGAAACGATCGCCTCGGACTTTCACATCAAGCTTCCATTCGGAAAACGGCTTTGCATCAACGCTGAAATATGGTGGCCGAGTCTGCGGTTTATTGACGTGCGCCGGTACAAGCAGTTTCAGATCGCTCAGGATGTAACTGTTTTGAAGTGTAACACCTCCTTTGACTGTTCCAGGCCCGTTATTGTTGTTCGCGACAACTATGTCAAACGCTGTGCGCACAATCAGATCCGAGCGTCTCGCGACCGGCACGCTGTCGCCGCGCACGCTGAGTTCGAATGCAGGCAGTTTCGTCGAGCGGTCCATACGCGAGAGGTCGGCCCAGCCGGATACCGCCACCGGCCCGCCGCTCAAGGCGCCAACACAGCGCTCAATTTCTATACGACTGCGGGTGAAGTTCAGACGCGCATTGATATCCCGGATCGCGCCGAATTGCGCAATCGGCCGAGTCGCTGCATTCGTCACAACGATGCTCCCGTTTATTTGTCCGCGGTCCAAATTAATGTTCGCCCAAATCGTTCCCTGTGGACTGATGAAGCGTCGTTCGAGGTCGGCAAAGGGAGCAATCTCCACATTCGTCGCCCGAACTTGTGCTCGCGCTTTTCGCCAATTGAAAATCTCGCGCCAGTGGTGCTCGATGTCGGCTGCCATCGGTAGGGTTCCGGTTGCCGAAACTGGCTGACCTTCGACCATGACGCTCAGATGTTTCAGGTTCAGTTCCTTTCGGTTTAGCTCGATGTCCGCTCGAAAGTTGACAAGGGCCAGGCGCGCGGAGTTCGTCAGGACCTTGATGCTTCCCGCTGGAATTTCGCAGCGCACCGTCCCATGCGGGTTGTTCAACGTGCCATCAATCGCCAAATCAACTGACGGATTCTGGATGCTCACAGGTAAGCCGCGCGTGATCGCATCCCAGAAAACTACGTTGCGGCGCGTCGTTGCGCGTAAGCTGAATCGATTGTTGCCGTGCACCCGGAACATGTTGCTGATTCCGGAACTCAGACGTGCGGGTTCGATCGTAATTGGCAACACGCCAGAGGCCGATGCCACCGCTTCGCCTTTTTGAAACAGCGTGACGTTGGTGAGAGTAGTTCCGGATTCATCGCCGAACATCTCAACGCGTGCGGAAAAATCATGCAGATCGACCGGCACGTTGTTGGTGAGTGGCGGAAGATATTGAGCACTGACATCGAAGCTCCAACGCGCCGGCGCGTTGCTCCAAAACGCCGCCGCTGCAATTTGTCCAACGTGCAATTCGGGAACCGGCCGGATCAGAAACCGGTTGGCGACGGCTGATTCAATTCTGTGCCCATATATAGATAGGCGGCCAGCGGCGGCGCCTCGCAAACTGGCCTCCACCATCAGGTCCCCTCGCGCGCTGCGTAGTTGGACCGAGCTTAAATCGACGTTCCACAACGCATGCTTGTTTGTTCGCGTCACTTCAGCGGTGAACCGTGTGCCGGTTTTTAATGCGAATGTTTGATCGCC
>JAQGOW010000034.1 GCA_028293405.1 Verrucomicrobiales bacterium | reverse complement strand
TTGCGCGAGCGAGGAATTCGACGAAAGCGTGTTGGTGCGCATCAGACTCCAACGTTCTCGAATCGTTTGCTCGCGCGACTGAAGCATCTCACCTTGTTGAATCGATTTCTTGAGTTCAGCGATGCGTTTGGTCCGCGTTTGCCAGCCACTGACCATCGGCGTCAAAACCAAATGGTCGCCGACGAAAAACAACAGCGCGCCGAGCGCAACGAAAATCAAAATTTGTTGGCGATTCTTAATTTGCACGAGCACCTCCGTCCCATTGAAAGTTTAGTGTGAACTGCACAGGTCCCTCGCCCTGCACCTGATCGATGGTTAAATCGGAGATGCCTTGCGCCGCACTGAGTTTATCGAACATTTTGATAAAAGATTGTTTGTCGCGCGCCACCCCCGAGCACGTGACCGTTGATTGGTCGCGGATTTCGACGGACTTCGCAGACACAACGCCGTCTTCGGGAAATGACTCCGTCAGTTTGCGAAGCACAACGAGACTGCGGCAGGATTCGTCATACCACGGACGATATTTTTTGATGTTGTCCTGAATATCTTGAAGGTCTTTGACCTTCGACTCCATTGCCGACCACTTGGATTCGTAATGCGCCGCGATAATCATGTGAACGGCAACAGCGAGCACTCCGATCAACAAAACCGCGCCCGCGGTCGCACCCACCGCGCCAAGCTTACCGCCTTTGAAGCGGGTCGCGAGCTGCTCAAACGCGCTCACCTTCGCCGGCATGAACTCAAACGGCGACGCGTTCTCCATCAGATAACGCGCGCCCAAAGCCATCGCCGGCGTTGCCGCAGCGTCATTCGGTAAAACTTTGCCCCAGCTTTCAGTCGCCGCGCGCTCGATGCGTTCCACTTCCAAATTCATTGCAGACAAACGCGGTGCGATGTCCGTAGCCATCCGTTGCGCCAGATCCGATTTTCCGAACACGCGCACGACTTTCAGATCGTTGCGAACAGCTTCGGGCAATTGGCCGAGCGTGATGCGAATTTCGCGCGCGAGCAAATCGGCGAACAACCGCTTTTGCGCCCCTTCCGTTTCCATGATGCCATCGATCGTGCGAAGTGCCGCGATGCCGCCGTCGCAGTTGACTTGCAAACCAGCGTTGCCAACACCCGGCAACAACGCGATGCCGGTTTTCCCCACCGGTTGCAGCGCAGCAGTGCCGATCGAAAAACTCACCGGCTTCAATTGCGCCGCACGCAATGCCGTTTCGAGCTGATCAAGGTTCTGTTTGGAAACAGCCATGATCGTCGCAAACTTTTCACCATCCGAAGCGACGTAACGCGAGCTCACAATCGCGAGCGATTCGGGCGAGGCATGAAAACCGCGCTCAGCCTCAATCTGCAAAAAACTCGCCACGTCCGCATCCGGCAGGTCGGGGATTTTGACATGGATCGACAAAATCCAACTCAGCGGCAAGCACACGATGCAGTGACGTTCGCGCACCTCATTTTTGTCGAGATGATTGCGCAGTTCGCGACCAACCAACTCCGTGTCAGCGGTGAGTGGATCAAGTGTCAGCGCGGCGGAAAATGTTTGGCGAACAGCCACGTGCCCATTGGTCCGCTTGAGAACGACGCCTTCGAGCTGGCTGCCGTCAAACGCCAATGCCAAAACCGATGTGAGACGTTGTGGTTTAAAAGAAATCATAAGGTCGATGCTACCTCCCTCGCCTGCGGACCGAGCGCCCAACCGAGGTGGGTCAGGTCCTGGCGATAAATAATTTTCGGCAAACCTTCACTGGTATCGAAAACGAATTTGATGCGTTTGTATCCGCGGCCATACTCGCCGACTGCCGCAATATCCGCCGTGAATTGATACGAACGGCTCGTGATATATTGACCAATCGTGCGCGCCGTTTGCGGCGTGAGGTTCATCGCATGCGCAAGCCACGCGATGCTGTTGATGCGACTCGGATTGCTTTCACGATAGGAAACAATGGCGGGCGCGTTGTTCGAACCAATGCCCGGAATGCACGCAAGCACTTGTTCACTGGCAGTGTTGATGTTGACTAAGCCGTAAAGAAAATTGCTGCTGCTCGTCGTAATACTTGGCTCAATCGCCGCGAAATCTAATTCGCTCAATTGATTCACGTTGACGTTGCGAATGTACATTTCGAGCACGTTGCTGGACGCGAGTGACTGCGCCAGCACGGAATTCATTTTTGACTGCGGGATGCTCTGTTGTTGTAGCAACGTCCGCAACTGCGCTTGTTGCGCACGAGTGGTGATGTTCACGCGAAGAGCGCCGTTAGTGTCGGTGTTCGGCTCGCGGCTGTAAATCGTGAGATACTCCAATAATCCCGAATCGAGATGACCGTCATGGTTATCAAAGGGCGGCAAATTATCCGCATCATCTTCGTTGGGATCGAGGAACCCGTTCAGATTTGCGTCTTCGCCATATAACGTCGCCAAATCCATTCCAGTGACCAGACGCAGCTCATCAATCGTGTTAAACGGCGCGTGTTTGGAAGTGTAGGCTGATGTTTGCATCGTTGAATAATTCGCGGAGATCGAAGTATTCGACGACGTCGTGCTCCGCCAATCGATGATGGCATCGGCAATATCGGAAGTCAGATTTGGAACGTTGGTCAGGACGGTTTTAGTAACGGCCGTCGCATTGATATTAATCTTCGCAGCTTCATCCACCAAACCCCACGCCGGCTCTTGCAACGTAGTCAGCAAATTATTCGTTGCGCGGCCGATAATCCAAAAATGAGCGTTGCCGATGGCAATGTTTGTGCAATGCAGATTTTCCGGGATGTAACCGGGTTGAGCGTTCGCAAGAACGTTGCTGACGTAACGCGCCGCGCCTTCGATCGCCATATCGGCCTCAGTCGCCGCAACGGTGTTCGCCGAAGCCTGCAATTCCGAAGACATCGCGTGCCCAAAATAAAGCGCAATCGAAACCAGCCCAATCGAAACCCAAAGCACGATGATGAGCACCGAAGCTTTTTCTGAATTGGACACGCGCAGGTTCATTGATTCGTCCTCACCTGTGTGTCCAATGCCACGACCATGTGCATCAATGTGTTGGTCAGATCCAAATCGACTTTGATTGCCGTCGGCAAATTGGATTGCGTCGTCGTGTCCCAAACATCCGCCCACTGCGCGCCGTCAAAATAGTGAAACGCAATATTCTTCACCCCGCTGATCAACCACTGCTGCTCCGGCGTCTCGGTGGTGGTGGCAAGAAGGTTGTGGGTCACCAATCGAATCAAATCGCGCGACGCGCCGTTCGCCGACGGAACAAGGCCGTATGAAATTTTCTGCACATCACCCCAGGGAACGAGTCCGTCAATCTGTCCGGCAGCAGTGTATAAATCAGGAGTGATCTGGCCCAATTGCGATTGGCTGATGATCGTGCTCTGCAACGGATAATTCGTTCGATTAGGCGCAACGATGTTGGCAAGGTCCCTGCGAATAATCGCCAGCGCGTGATCCATCGGCGCCGATTCCTCAAGAGACGCCATCGTCCGATTGCGTAGACGCAAGGCGCTATAAAAAACCGTGTTAATCGCCGCGAGCACAATCGCGAAAACAGCAATGGCAATGAGGATCTCCAACAGTGTGAAGGCGCATCGCGATTCGACTGTTTTCGTCAGGTTCATTGTTGCGCGAGCAAAGTGCTCAGCAGCACGTCGTATTTTCTACCCTGCACGGTGAAAGCGACATCGACCGTCGCCAAACGCATCGCGTCTTCCGGCCAAGACTCGGTGCGAACCGTATATTGAAAAGTCGTCGTGCCGTCTTGCACCTGGCCGCTCGACACGGCGTTTTGTGATTGCGTGTTCGAACGCATTTCATCAAGCGCACTTTGACCGATGCGTGCGGCAATTTTTTTGCGTTGACCCACTTCACCCGCAAGACTTGCGATGCGAATGCCTTCAATCGCAACCGGAATAACGATCGCCATGAACAACAGCGCGGCCAGCACCTCCATCAACGTGAAGGCGGCTCGCGCAGCTTTCGGACGTTTATTGATGGCGAATTTCATAGCGCAAATGATTTGTTGTTTCCGTTATCCACAACGCGTCGTCCTTGTCTTGCCTGATCACAACGCGAGCCGGACTGCTCTCACTAATGCTTCCATCGGGCAGAAAACGAATTTCCGGACGTGTGGTCACTTTGCGAGCCTGCGTCCAAAGATTCGATTGCGTCATCGCCCCCGTCACCGTGACCTCCGGCTGCATCTGCAGCGATGGATCGAGCGTAAACTGTTTCAGCTTCGTGTCATTCGCGCCGTAACCCGCTTGCACCTGCAATCCATAGCTGCGCGCCTGCGGATCCATCCACAGAATCATCGGCACGCCTTCGGACACCGCGCGGCTTTGGCCAAGGCGCGTCACCGCCAAAAACCGTTGCGCCTCAGAATCCAAATTGCGCGCGCGAAAGAAACCTTTCAGAGACGGGAACACAAGGCTGAGCACAGCAGCGAGCAACACCATCACGAGAATCAACTCGATGAAAGTAAATGCGCCGTTGCTGCTCATGATCTTTGTAGTTCCGGTTTTCAAGGTCTACTTCTTGTTTTGCCAATTAGTAACGTCATCTTCGGTACCAGCGCGACCATCTGGTCCCGCTGAATACAAATCGTACGATGTCGGATTGTGTTTGCCCGGACATTCATAGACGTATGGGTGCTGCCATGGATCGTTCGGGATATCTTTCAAGTAAGGGCCCTTCCAGTTTTGGGCCTCGCGCGATTGCACGACCAGATCCTGCAAACCGCTTCGGCCTTTTGGAAAAAAACCATTATCTACTTCAAACGCATCAAGCGCCGTGCCGAAGCTCGAGAGCTGGGTCTGCGCCGCCGTTTGCCGCGCCTGTTCGGTGCGCCCGGAAAATTTTGGGACTACAATAGCCGCCAGGATGCTCAAGATAACGAGCACCAGCATCAGTTCAATAAGCGTGAACCCGCGTTTTTTTGATGTGAGGTTGTGTATTTTCATTTGATGTATTGTTGAAGTGAGAAAATCGGGACGACCATGCCGATGACGATGGTCCCGACCAAAGCTGCGACGGCAAACAACAGCATCGGCTCAACGAGCGACACCGCCGTTTTCATATTCCGATCCAAATCAGACTCGGTGACGTTGGCAAGCCGCACCAATTCCTGGTCGAGTTTGCCGCTCTCTTCCGCGACCGAAATCATCTCGAGCGCCGAGCCGGGAAATAAATCGCGGCAATCGCTCAAACTCTGGCCCAGTTGCGAACCTTCCTTGACGCGTTCGATCGCGTTTGAAACGGCGTCGACGAGAACCTGGTTGCCGATCGATTTGCGCGCGACGTTCAACGACTGCACCAGCGGCACACCCGCTGCCAGCAACGTCCCGAGCATCCGGCAAAAACGAGCCATGGCGAATTGTGCGGAAAGCTTTCCAATCACCGGCGCGCGCAAAATAATAGTTTCCCACGTGCGCCGCCCTTTTTCTGAAACAAACCAATTGCGAATAAGCAGCACCGCCATCGCAAGGCCCACCGCGACAAACAATCCGTAGTGCCGCACCGCGTTGCTGACTGCCAAAATGATTTTTGTGAGCAACGGCAATTCACCGCCAAAACTCGTGAACACCGGCATGAAATTCGGAATGAAAACAACGAGCAGGACGATGATGACGACAATGGAAAGGATAACGAGAATGATCGGGTAAGTCAGCGCCGCGAGCACTTTGCCGCGCAATTCCTTGTCGCGTGATTGGAAATCAGCAATCTGCGCGAGCACCAAATCCAAAAACCCGCCGGTTTCACCAGCCTGCACCATCGCCACGTAAACTCGCGGAAACACGTCAGGCGAACGCGCCATCGCATCGGCGAGCGACATACCGTCGATGACCAATTCGTGAACCTCTTTCCATTTTTGCGAAGCGAGCGGTGTCGAGGCTTCCTTGCGCAAAATCACTAATGCGCGACTCAGCGGCACGCCCGCCGCCAGCAAGCTCGAGAGAAGGCGCGTGAAATTTTCAAGAATGCGCGCCGAAATCTTGTTCCCGCCACCAAACGACAACTTTGGAATTTTCGAGGTGTCAGCGACCGGCTCTTCGATCGTTTTCGTCGATGCCGCTTTGCCATTCGCCTTCGCCTTCGCGTTACCAGCACGTTCGGCAAGACTGATCGGACGCAAACCGCGCCCTTCCATCTGCCGAAAAGCTTCCTGCCGACCGCCGGCGTCAAGTTCGCCTGTGGCAATCGTGCCGTCGCTTTGCAGCGCTCTATATTGGAAGGTCGGCATGGTTTACGCGACCGGCGCTGAGGCCGATTTTTCAATCCCATCGCCAACCGATTGATCTTTTGTCACGCGCAAAACTTCTTCCGCGGTCGTGACGCCATTACGAACCAAACGCCATCCATCTTCCGAAAGAGCGCGCATGCCGTTACGTCGCGCAGCGTCACGCAATTGATCCGACGACGCGTGCTTCAAAATGAGCTGACGAATTTCGGCACTTGTATCCATCCATTCGAACACCGCGCGTCGACCGAAATAACCGGTCTGCCGGCATTCGCGACATCCCACTGCCGCGAAAATTGGCGCGTTGAGCGGAATACCGACTTGCGCTTTGAAGCTCGTTGCCGCCGGGGAAGTGTCTTCCTGTCTGCAATGCTGACAAAGCACGCGCACGAGACGTTGGGCGAGCACCGCTTCGAGTGATGATGCGACGAGATACGGTTCAACACCCATATCAACCAAACGCGTCAACGCGCCAGGCGCGTCATTCGTGTGCAACGTCGAAAAAACCAAGTGACCCGTGAGCGAAGCTTGCACCGCAATTTGCGCAGTTTCCTGGTCACGAATTTCGCCGATCAGAATGACGTCAGGATCGTGACGCAAAATCGAGCGCAACCCTTTCGCAAAAGTCAGCCCGGATTTTTCGGAGACCTGAATCTGATTGATGCCTCTCAGTTGATATTCGATCGGGTCTTCGATCGTAATGATCTTGCGTTCGTTGTCGTTGATTTCATTGAGCGCAGTGTAGAGCGTCGAAGTCTTACCGCTGCCGGTCGGGCCGGTCACGAGAATGATGCCGTGCGGCAAATTGAGAACGCGGCGGAACGATGCCAACTCGCGAGGATCAAGACCGAGTTGTTCCATGCCGAGCAAAGTCGCCCTCTGACGGAGCAAACGCATGACGACGGCTTCCCCGTGCAACATCGGAATCACCGACACACGGATATCCACCTCATTATCTTGCACGCGGATTTTGATACGTCCGTCCTGCGGCAAACGCTTTTCCGCAATGTTAAGGTGGCTCAAAATTTTAACGCGCGACACAATCGCCGGTCGAAACCGTTCAATCTGTGGTGGAACCGGAACTTCCTGGAGCACACCATCGATACGATAGCGAATGCGCAGTTCGTCTTCGAACGGTTCCAAATGAATATCTGAAGCGCGCAATTCGATCGCGTCCTGAAGCACCTGGTTTACAAATCGAACAATCGACGCATCGTCTTCGCCGCCATCGAGGCTGCCATCGTCCTCACGCGAATCGTCGACAACTTGCAACCCTGCTTCGTCGCCCAAGGTATCAATCGTATCCGCGCCGACGCCGAGGCGCTTTTTCATTTCGCGCAGAATCGCTTCGCCGGGTGCGAGCACTGGACGAATCTTCAAACCGGTCAGGCTGCGCAAGGCATCAAGCCCTTGCGTGGCGAACAACCGACTCGTCGCAACTTCGACCGTGCCGTTGACGCGCGCAAGCGGAAGCAATTCTTCCTTCAACAAAACGCGCGCAGGAAAGAGCGAGAGCAATTCCTTGTCAGGCTCGAGATCGTCGAGCGTAGTGAAGGACAAATCGTATTCTTTAGCCAACCAACGCAGGACATTTTCTTCGGTTGAATCCAGGGGCTTGGAGCCAGAGCGCGCGTATTTTTCCCACGCGCCGGCATCAAGCACCGAGAGTTGCTTGCGCTTTAACATCGCGTCGAGCAACTGTTTGCTATCCTGAGTTTGAGGCTGGGTCATGATGATCTGCGGTTCGCAGTCTGTAGCCAACAATCGGACGACTGCTGGCTACTGACTACGAACGTTAATTACTTCAGCAAACCATTCAACACCGCCACAGCTTCCTGGCGCGGGCTCAGGATGGCCTTGAGGTCGGCTTGTGCTTTTTCGAGCTTCTGTTGCTTGGCTTTATTTGCTTTGCGCATCGCACTCAGCTTCGCCTGGATTTCATCGCTGGAGGCTTTGTCATCAACAGCTTTGCGGAGGGCTTCAGTTTCCGGTGCTGGTTCACCAAAGAAACTGCTGCGACGGCGTGACGAACCTTGATCGCTGGAGCTCGAAGTCGAGCTTGAGTTCGCGTCAGTGCTACCGGGACGCGGTCCACGGGATCCGCCGCCAAAACCGCCAAATTCGCTGGCCATCGTGTCGCGACGAGCATCCATCACTTTACTGATTTGACCTTCGATCGCCTTCCATTCGGCATCGTCTTTGACATCCATTTGCTCGCGCAAGCGGGTGATCATGCGTTCACGCATTTGAGCAGGGTCGAATCCACCGCGACCTTGCGCCATGACAGTGGTGCTGCCAACGAGCATCAGCGCGCCCAGGCCTGCGATTGCTAACATCTGATTCAATTTCATAATTAATCTCCAACTTGTTGTGTGTCTCAGCCGTCGAAGTGACCCGAGTTGTTCGGGGCGTCCGCACAGGCGAGACAATGGTAGGCATTTAATGTGCCAAGGGGTGAAATGGCCTATTCACAACGATTTAGCGATGTGCTCGCGCAACAGTTGCGCAAAGTTAAGGCAATCGCTGCGCAACACTTGCACAGCACAAGAGGCGGAATGAACGTGGACCTATTCCTTTTCAGTGCCAGCCATCAACGCACAAAGCCCGCAACCCGCTGCAAAAACAACCACCACAATGGCGGCAATCATGCGCGAGGTCGGCATCGGTTTGGGACTGGTGTATGCAAGGTAAATTGCCAAAGCGATCAGCAAGGCGTCCACTAAAAGAAAATACGAACGCGGAATAGCTGGGCCCTTTTGATGGGTGACTTGAGGAGGCGATGTCTTCGGAGCTGACGTGGGCATGAATCTTGGCGCGGCGGAATTGACCGTGGTCGGCGCATCCTTCGGCGCGGCACCTTGCATCAGTGTGCGCACACCGGCGGCGATTTCAGGTTTGCCGTTGGTTGTTTGACTTTCGCTCTGGGGTTTGCTGTCGGCCATCAGGGAACCGAGGCCGCGACCCATGGTCGGTTTGGACATCGGCCATAGGATGTCGAATTCTGGCGGTTAAGACAAATTTTTTCGCCACGGTTGAATCAAAAGTTCCAAGTCGAGCGCAGTTTTGGTGTTTGGTGTTTGAATTTTTTCTGGAGCTTGGATCTCGGTGTTTGGAGCTTTCGACCCCGCACCTTTGACGTTGCACACATCGCGTCGTCCCTCCTATCGTCTGCCCGGTGACAATCCTGGAAGTGATTCAACGCAGCGCCGATTTCCTCACGAAAAAAGAGGTTTCTTCACCGCGCTTACAGGTCGAACTTCTCATCTCGCACGTGCTCAAGATGCCGCGCATGCAGATTTATCTGAATTTCGAGCGCGTTCTGAGCGAAACCGAGGTCACCACCTTGCGCGAAATGGTCCTGCGGCGCGGCAATCGCGAACCGCTGCAATATATTATTGGCACTGTTTCGTTTTGCGACTGGGAACTGAACGTGACGCCTTCGGTGCTGATTCCTCGGCCGGAAACGGAAATGTTGGCGGAACGAGGTTGGCAATTTCTATCGAGCGTCGCGCAACCGGCGACGGCGCTGGATTTCGGCACCGGCAGCGCATGTCTGGCAATTGCGCTCGCAGCGAAGGTTCCCACCGCAGAGGTGCATGCGTTGGATTTTTCGAAAGAGGCGTTGGACATTGCCAG
>JAQGOW010000663.1 GCA_028293405.1 Verrucomicrobiales bacterium | reverse complement strand
AGCTTTGTAAGCGACTGCACCGATGACGATGACACCAACTACGATCGCAATGAGAGTAATCGGGCTGTTGCCACCTTGGTTGGCTTGATTGTTTCCCTGTTTAGTCGGACCAGCCGAGGTCGAATTTTGAGTCATATCGGGGCGACAAAGTAGTTAAAAAGCTCACGAAGGGCAAGAGTTGTCAGTGTCTGCACAATTCAACACCACCGGCGTATCTAAGTTGCCTACTTTAATCCCCCACCCTGCTCACGCGTGGGCCAATTCTTCTGCAGCGAAGCGGCCCATCGTTTCGGCTTCGTCGATGACGTGGCCTTCCATGGCAGCTTCGAGTTCCTGGCGTTTTGCGCCACGTGGGATCGCCAACACCGTATCGAGCGCGAACAATTTAAAGAAATACCGGTGTTCGCCAGACGGCGGTTTCGGCCCGCCGTAACCGATGTCGCCGTAATCATTGCGACCTTGCGTGGCCATCACCGGCGGAGAGTCTTCGTGAATCTCTTTGGTGCGCGGTGAAACGTTGAAGAGACTCCAATGGGTGAAGGTTCCGCTGGTCGCATCGGGATCGTCCATTATCAGTGCGAGACTTTTCGCGTGGTCGGGGACGTCTTCAAGGTTCAGCGCCGGACTTTTGTTGCCGCCTGGTTTTGAATATTGTTTGGGAATGCTTCCGCCTTCTTTGAATGCGGGACTGGAAATTTTCATAGTCTGTTCTCCTTGTTATGTTGAACGCACAACGTTGTGGTGAGTAATGAATCGCTCAAGACGGCCAAGCCAGTAGTTCGCCCTCGGAGATCACCCTACGGATATGCACTCCCAAAAAAAAAGCGCGGATGAGTTTCCTCATCCGCGCCGCGTTAAAGACTGACAACTAGATCATTGGCCGTAGTAGAGCTTCGTGCCTGCACCGGCCATGTCGAGCCAGCCGAACAAATCTCCACCGGGGGTGAGTTGGAAGTTCGACAGGACGTGGCCATTTGAGCCGATGCCGAACACTTGCAAACGACCGTCAGCATTGTTGCCGACGGCGAGTTGGCGATTCATGCCGGCGGAACCGATGTCGCGCCAAGTGGACCATGCGCCACCTGCGTTGACCTGGAAGGAGTGCCACACATCGGAGTTGCTGCCGACAGCGAACATTTCAAGGCGGCCAGTGGAATTTTTCCCGACGACAAACCCGGCTTTCATGCCGTTGCCGCCGATGTCAAACCATCCGCTATAACTGCCGCCAGCGGATGTCTGGAAGTTGACCCAGATATCGCCGTTGCTGCCGAGGCCGAAGAGTTCCAAGCGACCGTCAGAATCATGGCCGACGGCAAGGGCAGGATTGACGCCGGTCCCAACGATTCCGAGATCTGACCAACCGATCCAACCGCTACCCGCGTTGGTTTGGTAGTTGTGCCAAGCGTGACCGTCAGCAGCGACGCCGAAGAGTTCAAGGCGACCGTCGTCGTTCATCTCGACCTGATAGCCGGGTTTGATTTTTTTACCAGTGCGATCGAACCAACTGCCGATGAAGCTACCATTGGCGGCAGTTTGCCAGGTGTGCCAGATATCGCCATTTGTGCCGACGGCAAACAGTTCGATGCGTCCGTCGAGGTTCGCGACTGCTTGCAGATTAGTGAAGCCATTTCCGCCGAGGCTCGCCCATGCGCTCCATGGCCCGCCTGCGGTTGTTTGGTACTTACGCATGACGTTCTTTGCGGAGTTGACGACGTACACTTCCAACCGGCCATCTTTGTTGGCGGCGGTGGTGCACCCAGGAACGGAACCTATTTGGCTCAAAGTTGCCCAACCGTTGAAGCTGCCGTTAGGACCTGCTTGTTGATCGTGCCAAACGGCGGTGTCGCTGCCGACGCCGAAGATGTCGAGCGCGCCGTTTGAATTCAGCGCCACTGGACCAACGGTGGCTTTCTGAGTGCTCGGACCCCAATCGTTGCGCCGAATGATGCGAGCCCTTCCGCCCGTCACGAGGCTGGAATAGGTCCAGGATTTGTTATGAATACCATCGGGGCCGTCGCAACCGCTGGTCGGTGCGCTCGAGCAATGTGCTTCGCGCGTGTAGATAATGCCGCCCGCGTAATCGACGCTTTCAATCAATCCCATGTGATGAATGCCAAGGTTGCCGAAGTTGGCGTTCACGACAAAGCAGTCGTAAGGGTGGATGTCCGTGATGTCGCTTACGGTAACGAAATGAGTGTGCGCGGGAGGGGTCGGCACGGAGCCGTCGTTCGGATACCACGAATATGTGCTGTAAGGATGCGCGCCGGTAACGCTCGCGTTGATGTGGCCGGGAATGGCCCAAACACGGGCGCAATAAGCGGAGCAATCGACACCGTCCGTGGCGCCGCCCCAACCGCCGTCTCCACCAAAGCTGTAACAATGGCCGATGCCGCTGGCTGCGTAATTTTCGCAATCTTCTTGCGACCAATTCGCGTTGTAGGCTGGATAGTTGTAGGAAAAATTATCGACGTGACCGCAACCGGCGCGAGCATTGGAAATGCCGAAGGCGAGCAGTCCGGCAGCGAGAATTTTGCCGCATGTCTGTAATATTGGTGATGGTTTTATGGATCGGTAGAGTACGTAACTTTTCATAATGGTTCTGTGTTTACTGCATTCGTGTGGGGACGTGAGTGTTATGGGACCCACGGCAGCGAGCGTCAACTAAATAGGAGGTCCTTACCCCAATTTACGTGAAACCACTTCGCTGTTGTAGCTTAGGTACCTACACGGTGGGCCAACGACGGCAATTTCTTTTTACAATTGAGCATTCGCCATCAATCCAGCCGCATCGTTTGTAGATTTGCCTTTAGGATGAAAAAGCGCATAGTAAATCCCTGCTTTTCCAAAAGCTCTTTGTGCGCCCGTAGCTCAGTTGGATAGAGCAGCGGATTTCTAATCCGCTGGTCGCGCGTTCGAATCGCGCCGGGCGCACCATTTGTCAGTCACACTTCTATAACACTCACTTGCAGAGAGGGATAAAAACAACTTGGAGTTGACAAAATTTTCTGACAAAGAAAATTGGTGTTCTGAATACGAAACTCTTAGCTCCGATTGTTTGTGCTGCAGCAGTCGCAGTTTTGTGCGGCTGCAAAAAGCAACAGCCGCCACCTCCCCCACCGCCGATCGTGCAGTTTATCACGCTGACCCCGACGAATGTCGCGCTCACACAAGAATGGATCGGCTCACTTGAAGGCGGTGTGAACGCGCAAATTCGCGCGCAGGTTCCGGGGTATTTGCTTTCGCAAAATTACCGCGAAGGCAGTGAGGTGCAGAAGGGTCAGTTGTTGTTCGAAATTGATCCACGTCCATTTCAAGCGACGCTCGGGCAAGCACAGGCCAAGCTGGCGCAAGACCAGGCGCAGTTGCACAAAACGGAAATGGACGTGAAACGCTACACGCCCTTGGCCAAGGAACAGGCCATCAGCCAGGAAGATTTGGATAATGCGATTCAGGCGAACCTCTCAGCCGAAGCACAGGTGAATGCGGATCGAGCGGTCATTACTAATGCCGAATTGAGTTTGGGTTTCGCGAGAGTGACTTCGCCGATCAAAGGCTTGGCTGGAATTGCGCTCGCGCAAATCGGTGATCTTGTCGGTCCGAGCGGCAACGTGCTCACTACGGTCTCGTCGATTAATCCAATCCGCGTTTACTTCAGCGTTAGCGAACAATCGTATCTACAATATTGGCGAAGGTTTCTGGACCCGGAGAATACCGACACGAATCAGTTGGCGCTGCAATTGGTGCTGACCGACGGGTCCGTTTACCCTTACAAAGGAAAATTCTACCTCGCCGATCGCCAGGTAAATCCCACGACTGGCACGCTCCAGATTGG
>JAQGOW010000652.1 GCA_028293405.1 Verrucomicrobiales bacterium | reverse complement strand
ACAATCTTCGTCGCCAAAGACTCGCCCGTGAAATTCGCGGTCCTGAAGTTCCGCAACACATCCGCTCGTGCCAAACGTCTGTCAGCCTTTGGGTATTGGGAATTGGTGCTCGGCGAATTGCGTTCCAAGAACCTGTTGCACATCGTCACAGAACTGGACACCCGTTCTGGCGCATTGCTTGCACGCAATGCTTACAACACCGACTTCCCCGGGCGCATCGCATTCGTCGATGTCCAGGTACCAAATCGAACGATCACTGGTGATCGTTCTGAATTTCTCGGCCGAAATGGATCCATCGCGCAACCCGCTGCTCTCCGTCGACTCCGACTCTCCGGAAAAGTCGGCGCCGGTTTCGACCCTTGCGCTGCGATGCAGGTTCAGTTTGATTTGGGCGAAGGTCAGGAACGCGAAATCATTTTCCGTCTAGGCGCCGGACGGGACGCTGGCGAGGTTCAGCAACTGATTGAACGCTTCAAAGATCCCGCCGCTGTTCATGCCGAAATCGATGCCGTCAAAGCGCAGTGGAACGAAACGTTGGGTGCCGTCCAGGTTGAAACTCCAGATCCCGGGTTAGATTTATTGGCCAATCAATGGCTCATTTACCAAACGCTCGGTTGCCGCATGTGGGCGCGTTCCGGCTACTACCAATCCAGTGGCGCGTTTGGTTTCCGCGATCAACTTCAGGATGCGATGGCTCTGGTCCATTGCAAACCGCGCGCGTTGCGCGATCAACTTCTAAATGCAGCAGCTCACCAATTCGTCGAAGGCGATGTCCAACACTGGTGGCATCCGCCGACCAATCGCGGCGTTCGCACCCACTTCTCCGATGATTACCTTTGGTTGCCCTTCGCTGTCTGCCGTTACGTTTTTTCGACCGGGGATTACGACATCCTTAATGAAACAGTGCCGTTCATTGAAGGCCGGCCACTTAAACCCGACGAAGAAGCTTATTTCGACCTCCCTCGGGTAGGTCCTTCATCCACCCTTTACGAACACTGCGTGCGCGCTGTCACCAACGGCCTCAAATTCGGTGTCCACGGCATCCCTCTTATCGGCTGTGGCGATTGGAATGACGGAATGAACCTCGTCGGCGAACATGGCAAAGGCGAAAGCGTCTGGCTCGCGTTTTTCCTCCACAACGTCCTCACGCAATTTTCGCAAGTCGCGCGCCAACGGCAAGACGATGCGTTCGCGCGCAAATGTGTCGAAGAAGCCGAGCGCCTGCATCGGCATATTGAACAAAATGCCTGGGATGGCAGTTGGTATAAACGTGCGTGGTTCGACGACGGCACACCGCTGGGCTCGGCTGAAAACGAGGAATGCCAAATCGATTCGATTCCGCAAAGCTGGGCCATTATCTCCGGCGCAGGCGATCCATCGCGCGCTCGCCAGGCCATGGATGCCGTTGACCAACGACTCGTCCGGCGGGACGGTCGTCTCATCCAACTTTTCACGCCAGCCTTCGACAAGTCGTCACTTAACCCAGGCTACATCAAAGGCTACGTGCCGGGAATTCGTGAAAATGGCGGGCAATACACCCATGCCGCCGTTTGGACCATCATCGCGTTCACGATGATGGGCGATCACAAGCGCGCCTGGGAATTGTTTCGCATGATTCTCCCGCCGAACCACAGCAGGAACACGGATGATGCCGAAACCTATCGCGTTGAACCATACGTTGCCGTTGCCGACATCTACGGCGTTCCCCCTCACGTCGGTCGTGGCGGATGGACCTGGTACACGGGTTCGGCCGGTTGGCTGTATCGGTTAGCTGTCGAATACCTTCTCGGCATTCGCCGCGAAGGTGACAAACTCCGCTTCGCGCCCTGCATTCCACCGGAATGGAAGTCATTCAAGATTCATTACCGTGTTGGGGCCACATGTTATCACATCGAAATGCGCGCTGAAAATGGCTGGCAAAAAGTGCTGGCAATCACCGTCGACGGCAACGAACAACTCGGCGACGCACTCCTGTTAAAAGAAGATGATCGCGAGCACAGCGTCGTGGTGACCTTTTAGTGCGTCCGCTTCCGGCAAAACAAAACGCCCACGCAGGTTGCAGACCGCGCGGGCGTCGAGTTGATCAGTTTAGATACATTACGGCTGACCGTAGTAGAACATCATTCCGGCGTTGCCCATGCTGAACCAGCCGTTCCAGCCACCGCCAGGCGTGGTCTGATAGTTGGTCCAGATGTTGTTGTCGCCAGTGTGAATGCCGAACACCTGCAACGAGCCATTGGCGTTATTCGCGCAGAACAAATGCAGATCCAGCGCAGTCCCGCCAAGGCTATACCAAGGCGTCCAATCGCCATTCTTCACATTTTGATAGCGATGCCAAACAACACCGGAAGTGGTGGAACAAAAGACTTCGAGGCGACCGTCAGGATTGATTCCGATGCACATACCACCTCGGCCGGAGCCACCGACAATGCCGGTATCACCCCAACCATTCCATGCGCCACCGCCGCCTTTAACCTGGTAATTGTGCCAGGCGTGGCCATCGCTCTTGCAGCCATAAACGTCGAGTCGACCGTCCGCGTTGTTGGCGACCGCTAAATATTGGTTCATGCCCGAACCACCCATGCTCACCCAGCCATTCCATGCGCCGCCCGCGGAAGTTTGCCAATCGTGCCAGACGTTGCCGTCGGTCCCGACACCGAGAATTTCAAGACGTCCATCGCCGTTGCGTCCGACTGCGTAACCGGCCTTAACAACGCCGCCGTGACTACCCCAACCATGCCATGCGCCACCAGCCGTGCTCTGATAATCATGCCATACGGTACCGTTCTTGATGCCGAACACTTCCATGCGGCCATCGAGATTAGTGACCGCGACGAGGTTCGTCACACCCGCGCTGCTACCCATCTGGAACCATTGCGTGAAGCCCTGATGTGGGGCGGTTTGATACTGATGATAAACAGTGCCATCTGCGGTGTTGTAACCGAAGACTTCCAACCGGCCGTCGGAATTTCGTGCGGAAGCGATACCCGCAATGGCGGTGATACCTCCCATGTTAATCAAGGCCGTCCAACTGCCGTTGGGCGTGGCCTGATGCTGATGCTTCGCGGTCGTGCCTTGAACACCGAAGATTTCTAGTGTGCCATCCGTGTTCATCTGGATTGGACCTCCGTTAACGGATGTCCATGTCTGCGCAGGAGCAGCCGCAGCCGCGATCACCAATTCAGAAACCATCTGGGCAGAAGTGCCGTTATAAACGTCACCGTCAACTCCGCCGCTGATACCGCAAACACCAGCTGCATCAGTGTACTGCCACACCGACCAACCGCCCCAAACATTGCACCCGGTGCAGGTATTCCACGGCGAGCCCGTTTGCGAACCTTGTCCGTTGTAGTTCGCAATCCACGGAGTCCACGCATCAATGCTGCTGTTAAAGCCGCAACTACACGCACTCGTGTAAATGATTGGCTTCAGGGACAGACCGGCGTTTCCGCCGTTGTTTAGAATGTCGTTGAACCATTGATTAGCCCAATCGGAATAGCTGCTCGCACCAACCACGCCGCTGAAGACTTCAAAGTCGAGGGTAGGCTCGATGCTCTTTCCGTCATTCTTAATATATGGGCTCGCTACACTCCAGAAGTGGCTCGCCTCGGATTGCGGAGAGTTGAGGTTTGGATGCGCGAAGTGATATGCGCCCATATAAACACCGGCAGCTTTGCCGTTGCTCATGTTGTAGGTGAAGTCGCCGTCGTTGATGCTGACGCCTTCGGTCGCTTTGGCGATTGCGAATTCAATGCCGCAACTCCTTGCGCTGCTCCAATTGGGTGCCCCTTGATACGAAGAAACATCCACGCCGAGTGGGCGGGCATGTATGGCAGTGATTGTGGAAAACATGGCAGCAGCCGCGATGAGGCTACGCCATACAGGATGGATCGGTTTAGTCATGTGGTCTTTCTTTGCGTTTTCTGCGCGTGCTTGAACGCGCGGTTTATTGATGTCGTTTGCGAGAAATCAACGAGCAACGATCCTATCCCGCCTCACCATCTGCCATAGGCAGAGATCATCTGTGGTTGGACTTTACGCGGGGGCACAATCGCGTTAACGGGATGTGGCGAGGATCACATATCCTCAAAAACTGTCAAGCAGATAAATTTGATTTCGAAAAATGATTAACAGCGAGATTTACCTCGTAACTCTTGCCTAATCATTGTTTTTAAGTTTCCGCTATGCGGTTTCGAATTAAAGGAATCTCCGCCTCTAAGCCCGTAAAAATTCCACC
>JAQGOW010000614.1 GCA_028293405.1 Verrucomicrobiales bacterium | reverse complement strand
GCGGATTTTCGGCGTATGGTTCCGGTGGCTATCAAAAAACCGTCATCGACAAACTGATTCCCGTTTCCATGGAACAGTTCGTCAATGTGAAGTCCGACTCATTCAAGCCCACCTTTCCACCCGGTGCGCTCGATCATCCCGTCATGCAGATCGGCGAAACAGCCGCTGAAAATGAAGTCATCTGGAAACAGAAATTTCCGTTGCTGTACGGCTTCAACTATGTGGACCACGCCAAACCTGGCGCAACCGTGCTCGCGCAACATCCCACTCAACAAAACCAATTTGGGCCCATGGTCATTCTCGCGGTGCAGGAAGTCGGCAAAGGTCGCACCATGGCTTTCACCTCAGACACAACAATCGGTTGGGGTGCAGATTTCGAAACTCTGTGGGGCGAACCGCGCAATGGAAGCGGACCAGTTTCGAGTGGTAATTGTGATTCGCGTTACTACCGGAGTTTCTGGATCAACGCCGTCCGCTGGCTTGCTGCCGGTAGAGCCGCTCAACATCACAACGCCGTCTTGTTGCAACTCGCAAAAACCTACTGCCGCCCCGACGAGGCAGTAACCTCAACTGTCAACCTGCGTTTGCCCGCCGGTGCTAATCCAAAAAACACGATTGTATCACTGATGATCATGGGCGATGGCACCGCCACACAAAGCGTTCCAGCCAAATACGACGCGACTACCGGACAATGGCTCGCGCAATTACAACCGCCGGTCGGCAACTTCGTCGTGACTGCCACCGCAATGGCGGCCGGCACATTGCTCGGCGACGACAAACAAATGCTCGTCTGCGAAGAGACCGACCGCGAAACGAGCGACGTGCGCGCCGCGCCGGAACTGATGAACCGCATCGCCGAAATTTCCGGAGGCCAACCGCTGACCGCCGACGCAGCCGGACGCCAGAAGCTGCTCTCCAATTTGAAACCTCAATCTCCCAACATGGTCGAATATCGCCGAACACCGGTTTGGTCTCGCTGGCCATATCTCGCCTTAGCGCTCGGACTACTCACCATCGAATGGATCACTCGCCGCACCCGCAACCTCGCTTAAAACATTGCTCAAGTTTCAAATGCCAAAGACCGTTCCGGCACAAGCACTCTCAAAAAACTATTTATTCGTCAGATGCGAATTGCAACGCGACGGCGCTAGTGTATTAGTGAGTTAGCCGAATGACCTCCTTGCAGAAGTGCATTGCAGTTTTGTTTGTGGCGCTTTGGGTGCCGCTGACGGCGCATTGTTCACTCGAGAAACTTCCTGGCTTTTCTTTTCTGCACTGTCCTTCTGATACGCCGGATACCCAGTGCAATGACGATGCGTGTCAGACGATCGAGTCCGGGTCGTATAGAATTTCTGCAGATTCGGCTGTCATTGCATTGCCTGCAGTTTGCGTGTTTTGGACGATGCTCGCAGATCTGAGTGAATCGTTTTCTCTCTCGGCCAACGGCAGTTTAGGCCCGGTCCTTCGTCCGTTCGATCTACCCAAGCAGTGGCAATTCGTCTTTCGCACTGCCCTGCCCGTTCGCGCTCCTTCCCTGCTCTCCTAAGTAGTCCCGGTTACCGGGCTTCCTCTACGTAGTTGCGGTGTATCCATACGCCGCCTTGTTCCAGTTTGAATGCCGTTGGTGTTTTTTGTTTATGAATTTGAAATTACGAAATTTGTTTGTGGCTCTGTTGTGTGCGGGGTCCAGCGCTTTGGGCGCGGAGAGTAGCGGGCCATCCCCAACGAATGCGGTGCCGTTGGACGCGTTGGTGGCCGAAACTTTGGAAAAGAATCCCGAGTTGAAGTTTTATGAGGCGGAAATCGCTACGACAAAGGCGGGTCGTAAACAAGCGGGGCTTTGGTCGAATCCAGAGTTGAGCAGTTCAGTCGGGCGGAAGACCGCTCGCGATCGCACTTCAGGGTTGAATGGCGAAGGTGTCGCGTGGTCGGTGTCTGTCGTGCAGCCGTTTGAATGGCCGGGGCGGATCGGATTACGAAAGGCGATTGCGAATCGTGATTTGGAATTGGCGCAACTTGGGCTGGAGCGCTTTCGCAAGGCGCTGGCGTCGCGGGTCCGTGACCTGGGCTACAGCTATTTTGCGGCAAAGGAACACGCAGCTGTCGCGCGCGAGGTGGCGGATCGGTTCAAGGCGTTGCGTGAGGTGTTGGTGCAACGTGACCCTGCCGGCATTTCGCCTTTGTTGGAAACGCGGGTGATCGAGGCGACGGAGTTGACGATGCAACGCAAAGCGAGCGACGCCGACGTTGCGACGCAAGGCGCACTGCTGGAGTTGAATCAATTGCGTGGTGCTGCGCCAGACGCGCAGTTCGCAGTTGCGCCGGCGCGGCTGACGTTCGGTCCGGCAGAGTCTTTGCAACGACTGCTGACATTGGCGCGCACCAATAATTTTGAATTGCGGGTGCGCGCAGTGGAGTTGGCACAACAAGGATTTCGGCTGGAACTTGCAAAGAACGAACGCTTCCCTTCCATCAGCGTTGGACCGACGTATACGGAAGAAACAGCGTTGGACCGTGAACGAACAATCGGCGTGGGGATCTCGTTGCCGTTGCCGTTGTGGAATCGCAACTCGGGAAATGTCGCGACGGCAAAGGCGCGGCAGATGCAGGCGGAAGTGTCGCTGACGGTGACGCAGCGCGAAGTTGAGCGCAAAGTAGTCGAGGCCACGATGACGTATGAATCGAAGGTGCGACAAATCGGGAACTGGCGTTCCGATGCAATCGAGCATTTCCGCGAAGCAGCGGAGTTGGCCGACAGACATTACCGACTCGGGGCCGTTCCCGTGAGCACGTATGTGGAGTTGCAACGCGAGTACCTCGAAGCGGTCGAGAGTTTGCTGGACACGCAAAAAGAAGCACTGCGTGCCGCGCAAGATATTGAGCTGCTAACGGGCGCTCGGTTGCCGGTAAGAACAACGCAAGGGAGCAACCAGCAACCATGATTGCGAGGATTCTTGAATTCGCATTGCGGCAACGCGCCTTTGTTTTGCTCGCAACCGCAGGTTTGATTTTCGCAGGTGTTTGGTCGGCCATGCGCCTGCCCATTGACGCCGTGCCTGAAATCACAAACGTGCAGGTGCAAATCAATACGGAAGTCCCGGCGCTTGCTCCGGAGGAGATTGAAAAGCTAGTTACGTTTCCGTTGGAAACTGAATTGTCGGGTGTACCTGGAATGACGGAGATTCGGTCGCTGAGTAAGTTTGGCTTGTCGCAAATCACCGTCATCTTTCAGGACAATGCCGACATTTATCGTGCGCGACAGTTGCTAAGCGAGCGGCTGCAAAACGCGGTTGAGAAACTTCCGAAAGGTTTGGTGCCGAAACTGGCGCCGATTACGACCGGGCTCGGCGAAATATATTTTTACGTGGTCGACTACGATGCGACCGCGACGAACAAGCCAGCCACGAGGCCCGAGCAACTGATGGAGTTGGAGTTGATCCACGACTACATCATTAAGCCGCAATTGCGGACCGTCGTGGGCCTTGCGGACGTGAACGGGAGCGGCGGCTACGAAAAGCAAATTGTTGTGCTGCCGAACCCGGACAAGCTGCGCAATGCGGGGATGACGTTCAGCGAACTCGCAAACAATATCGGCGAGAACACTGAAAATGCCGGCGGCGGCGTGGTGAGCCAGGGACGCGAGCAACTGATCATTCGGACTGTGGGTCGTGTGCAAACACTAGCGGACATCGAGAATTTGCCGGTGAAATTTGGAGCCGGTGTGCGGCCGATTCTCGTCAAAGATTTGGCAGAGGTGGCGATTGGCTCGAAGGTGCGAACGGGTGCAGCAACTGAAAACGGACAGGAAGCGCTTCTAGGCACGGTGCTGATGTTGAGCGGAGAAAATAGTCGCATCGTCGCGCAACGCGTGCAGGACAAAATGAAAGAGATCCAGCCGAAGCTGCCGCACGGTGTGGTGATTCGACCTGTTTACGATCGCGGTGATTTGGTTGATCACACCATTCGCACGGTGGAAAAGAATCTGTTCGAAGGCGCGATTCTGGTCGTGGCAGTTTTGCTGGCGTTACTCGGGAATTGGCGCGCGGCGTTGGTGGTTGCGGTGGCCATTCCCCTTTCGCTGCTGTTTGCGATGACGGGGATGGTGGAGGGTCGAATTTCCGGAAACCTGATGAGTCTTGGCGCAATCGACTTTGGGCTGATCATCGACGGCGCTGTGGTGATCGTTGAGAACGTGGTGCGACAACTCGCCATCCGGCAACATCATCTTGGGCGCACGCTTTCGAAAGAGGAACGGCTCCACGTAATTTTGTCGGCGAGTAAAGAGGTCGGCACTCCGATGTTTTTTGGCGTGCTCATCATCACGATCGTATATGTGCCGATTCTTTCGCTCACTGGCATCGAAGGCAAAATGTTTCATCCGATGGCAATCACGGTGATGCTGTGCCTCGGGAGCGCGTTGGTTCTCGCGCTGACGCTGATTCCGGTCCTGTGCTCGCTCGTGTTGCGAGGGCGAATTCACGAAGGCGACAATTTCACCGTGCGATTTGCGAAACGGATTTACGCGCCGGTGCTGCGATGGACGGCGCGCTGGCGGTGGGCCGTTATTGGGGGAGCAGTTGCGTTGTTCGCGCTTTCAGTGATGGTCTTCAATCGGCTTGGCGCGGAGTTCGTGCCGAAGCTCGATGAAGGTTCATTCACTGCTCTGGTGACACGTAGCAACAACGTGAGCCTGGATACGTCGGTGCAAATGCAGGAGCGCACGGAAAAGGTGTTGCTTGAAGAAGTGCCGGAGGTGACGCGCGTGTTTTCGCGATTGGGCACGCCAGAGGTCGCCACCGACCCAATGCCAGTGAGTGCGGCGGACTTGTTCATTTTTTATAAACCACGGGACCAGTGGCGCAAGACAAACGGCGTTCCCATCACCAAGGACGAGCTCGCGAAAGTGATCACCGACACGCTCGAGGAAAAGGTCCCGGGACAAGAAGTGCTGATGTCCCAGCCGATTGAAATGCGGTTCAACGAGTTGATGGAAGGTGTGCGCGCAGACATTTCAGTGAAGCTCATCGGGACGGATTACGATCATCTCGAAAAGATGGCGGCGGAAGCCAAAGAAATTTTAGAGAAGATACCGGGCGCGGGTGAGGTGGAATTTGAGGCTTCAGGGCGCACGCCGATGTTGGAAGTGCAGGTCAATCGCGACGCGTTAATGAAGTACAACGTGCATGCCGGCGAGGTGAACAGCACAGTGACCGCGGCACTTGGTGGTCAGACGGTCGGAATGTTTGTCGAGGGCAACCAGCGTTTCGATATTGTCGTTCGATTGCCGGAGGATTTGCGCGAGAAAAAAGAAGTGTTAGAGAACCTGCCGGTCCGCGTTGGTGAACACGGAATGGTCGCATTGAAGCAGGTGGCGGATTTCAGAGTGACGCAGAGCGTGGATCCGATTCGCCGAGACTTTGGCCAACGGCGCGCGGCGTTGCTCGTCAATCTGAGCGGCCGGGATGTGGAAAGTTTTGTTCGCGAAGCGCAAAAGAAAATCAGTGAAGGAGTGGAGTTGCCGCACGGTTATACGATTGAGTTCGGTGGACAGTTCAAAAATCTACAGGAGGCACGCATGCGATTGGCGGTTGTTGTTCCGAGTGCGCTCGGGCTGATTTTCGTGCTGACCTTCATGGCGTTCAAGAGCGTGCGCCAAGCGATTCTGATTTATACCGGCATTCCCCTGGCAGTAACGGGAGGCGTGTTTGCGTTGTGGGCGCGAGGGATGCCGTTCAGCATTTCTGCGGCCGTAGGTTTCATCGCATTGAGCGGTGTGGCCGTTTTGAACGGTGTCGTGATGATCAGCTACTTCAACCAACTACGGGAGCAAGGGAAGAACCTTACCGAAGCGGTGAACGAAGGTGCCATGACACGACTCCGGCCGGTGTTGATGACAGCGTTAGTGGCCAGTCTCGGGTTTGTGCCGATGGCGCTCGCGACCGGTGCGGGCGCGGAAGTGCAACGTCCGCTCGCGACAGTGGTCATTGGCGGCATCTTGAGTTCGACGTTTTTGACGTTGATACTCCTGCCGGTGTTATATGGATGGGTGGAAAAGGACAATGCGTCCTGAACTCGCTCGCATTGTGGAGCGCGCGCGCATAGATGTGGTTCTTTTAATACGAGCCTTTATATGACAATGCATTGTATCTTTTTGAACGGAATCAAGATACGTCGGTCAATAGCGGGTGTTCAGTCAAATTAATAAACCAACAAAACTGGTTGGGGTGATCTTGTTGATCAGCTTTGCCGCGACTGGGTGCATCCGTATTCCGTCGGCGCATCCCGCCGCCGGGATTAGCAGCACAGAACTCGCTTCGCATGTAAACTTCCTGGCTCAACCCGCGCTCAAGGGGCGTAAACCTGGAACTCACGGCTCCCGCATCGCCAGGAATTACATAGTCGATAGGTTTAAGAGTTACGGATTGGTCCCGTGGGGACGGGAGAAGGATTACGTCCAGTCATTCGGTTACGGCAATAATATTATCGGGGTGTTGCAAGGGTCCGATACAAATTTGTCGTCCGAATTCGTTTTGGTCTCTGCGCATTACGATCACCTTGGAAAGGATCACGGAAAGCTGTGCCTTGGAGCAGCGGATAACGCATCGGGGGTGGCCGGGCTTTTGGAGATGGCAAAGCAAATGAGCCTCTATGAGCAGCGACCAAAACGCTCCGTCGTTTTCGCGGCGTTTGATTCGGAGGAGATGATGCTATTGGGCTCTTTTGTTTTCTCATGTCGTCCGGACGTGGAGAAAGCACGGATCGTCGCTGTTCTTAATATGGACATTCTCGGGCGCGATTTTATGGACGTCGTGCAAAACACGCTTTTTGTGACCGGAACCGAGCAATACCCTGCCCTTCGAGAACAGATTTTCCGATCGGGCACCAATGCGGGTGTCGACGTGCGTCCGGTTGGGACTGATCTCATTGGGCCGAGAGGAGATCATGTCGCGTTTGAACAAAGGCCTATCCCTTGCATGTTTTTCTCGAGCGGCATGTACGGCGATTACCACAAGCCGACGGATACACCGGAAAAACTAAATTATACTGCTATA
>JAQGOW010000609.1 GCA_028293405.1 Verrucomicrobiales bacterium | reverse complement strand
ACGGATTTTGGCTCGAACAAAGATGCCAGCTGTCACGGCAACTATGATCAGCGCGATAAGCTGCTGCCAATCCATGGTTGTAATTTACCGCAAAATTCGTGAGTTGCAACCTGATGTTTTGCGCAAGTGTTATACCTGACAGACTGCTATTCAGTTGACGGCTTGATTCCGCGGAGGTGCTCGTCGTACCAATCGGCAAATTCCTTCATGTCCCCCTGCCAATCGGGCCAGCCGTGGCCTTTGCCGGGACGCACACTGAGCTTGGCAATGTCGCCTGTTTGTTTGCACTTTTCGACGAAGGTTTGCGCTTGTTGCATCGGGACAAGCGTATCGGCGTCGCCGTGAATAATCAGTACCGGCGCCTGATTGGAATGGACGAAATATATCGGGGAAATCGCCCGGCCCAGCTTCGCGCGGCCTTCGGCAGTGTCTGATTCGGGTCCGAAAGCGGCTTTGAAACCTTTGAGTATTCCAAAGCCGACGCCGTCTCCACCAGCGCTGCCGTAATTGAGGAAATCCGTCGGCGGAAAAAAGCAGGCGACACATTGCACCGCGCTGCTTTCACGATCAACTGGATCTTTAGCGTTGGCATCACCTGGGCCACCTTGCGTGCCGAGCGTCAACGAAAGATGGCCGCCGGCGCTACCGCCACTGACACCAATTTTGTCCGGGTTGATGCCATATTTCTTCGCATTGTGCCGAATAAAACGAACCGAGCGCATCATGTCCGGCACGATCTCAGTAATGGTAAACTTCGGCTGCGAACCGTGAACAACGGCGAATACAGTGTAACCGCGATCGAGCAGATGCGGGAAATTGGCGGGGATCGCTTCATGCGCCGAAAACCAGCCACCACTGACGACCCATATGATTCCATAGCCGTTTGGCTTTTCAGGCGTGAAGACATCCATGGTCAACGCCGTGCCGAATTTGCGCCCGTAAATGACATCTTGTTTACGTTTAAATTTCGTTTCGGCCTGAGTGACACCGACCGAAATCAAAAGCACAAGCAGCGCTAAAAAGTAACGGGCTGTTTTCATGAGCAAGATGCTGCGCAGCTGATAGCTAGAGTCAACTTTCAATGTGGTTGCGAATTCCCCTTCCGTTTTTTTTCGACCCGTGATTAACTGCGCGCATGAAAGACAACATCTGGGACAAGCTCACTCGCGTGGTGCTCGTCCTGTTGTTGGCGGCCGCAGTTTTGGGAATGGCCCTGTGGTATCGGCCAGTCGTTGCAGCGAACGAGCGCATGCGCCAGGACAAACTGGAACTCGACGCCAAGATCCAAAAAGAAACAGAGGTCGCCAAGAAATTGGATTCACAACTGCGCGCCCTCAAAGATCCAAAAACCATCGAACGCCTCGCTCGCGAACGACTCAGCTACGCCAAGCCCGGAGAAAACGTCGTTCACTTCGATCCGGCTCCGACAAATTCAGCGGTGCGCTAATCAAATCGGTTTCATTTGGAACGCGAGTTTTTTGCCGTCCAAGGTCACTACGAATCGATTCAAGACATTGCGCCCAACAAGCACCGTCGTTCTCTCCGTTGCCACGCAACGAACCAAAGACAGATGATAGCCTTCGATCGTGAGGTTTACGTAAGATACGTGGCGCTGCGAAAACGACCCTTCGTATCCACGGGTCCAGATCGCTGATCGCTGCCGTAAAGATAGCTGCGAAACGACGTCCAGCGGAATCACCGTTAAATCGGCGCCACTGTCCAACTTACCTTGCAAAACGCCGCTGTTAGCACTGCTGATCGGATGGCCAAGAACAACTTCGGCAATGGGCGCAGGAGGATCGAAGTTGCGATCGTATGCGCGCACAAATCAAGCGATCTCAGGAGACGGCAATTCGTAAACGGCCGGTTTTTCTTCGACCCGCCCAATATAGAAGTCAGCTTCACCGACTTTCTTAAACATGCGCGCTGCCAAAGCGCTGTCATCTTTATCGTGATCTAAAACATGGCCGCCGAAAACCGCGACGTACTCGCCGCAGTATTTCCGCAACAGTTTTGGAAGCAGCATTTGAAACGTGTGCTGCTCCCTCTCAAAACCCGTCGTTTCCGGATGTGGCGCGGCTTTGGTCCTCACACGAAATTTGTACCGCATTTTGGCTGCTAAATCAATCCGCCTTACACCGTCAGAACTTCCTTTTCCTTGTGCTTCAGGTGTTCCTCGATCTTGCCGATGTATTGATCGGTCAGCTTTTGAATTTCTTTTTCCGCGGACTTTTCCTGGTCTTCAGCGAGACCGGCGGCCTTGGCTTTGCGAAGTTGTTCCATCGCGTCGCGGCGGACGTGGCGGATGGCGACGCGACCTTCTTCAGCCATTTTGTGCGCCATTTTTACCATCTCCTGACGGCGCTCGGTGCTGAGCTCGGGCAAAATCAGACGAATCGCTTTTCCGTGAATCACTGGGTTGATACCGATACTGCTTTTTTGGATCGCCTTTTCAATGGCGTGCAGAACCGAGGCGTCCCAAGGCGTGATGACGAGCATGCGTGGCTCGGGCGTGGTGATGCCAGCCATTTCACGGATGCGCATCTGCGAACCGTATGCTTCAGCCATGAGGTTTTCGACCATGGCCGGCGAAGCCTTGCCGGTACGCACACCGGTGAACTCGTGTTGCACGAATTCATCGGTCTTAATCATCTTTTCTTCGGCCTCTAAAATTATATCGTCAGGAGTCATAAATCGGTCCATTTCAAATTAACT
>JAQGOW010000586.1 GCA_028293405.1 Verrucomicrobiales bacterium | reverse complement strand
TCCGTGGTGCACACCGGTTTGTAGTGCCTGTTACCTTGAAGCTGCCGCTGCACTGTCCAAAATCAGAACACTCAGATTGGACACCGCAAGACAGCATCAGACATTCCACCATTGGGATGAACAGGATTTTCGCCTTTGGTAAAAACTAGCGGGGCCTAAGTTATTCCATGAACCCCATTAAAACACTCCTGCGAGCGGCTCTCGCAGTGGCCCTTGGAGCAATCACATTCGCGGGTTGCGCAACCAATCGTAACGATGCTGACCGCGCAGGCAAAACGCAGTCAGAGGAAATCATGCTCGATCGACAGGTCAACCTCACGCACCTCCATCCAGACACTCATCCCGAACGGCGCGTGGGCCTGGACATGGCATTCCCGACGTCACCAAAGTCCAACCCGCGTCCCGAAGAATACTCCAACGCAGTCCCCCAACCCGAGCTCTGACCGGTCAATCGCCCGTGCTTATGCCGGCAGGCGCCGAACGTATCGCGTTGTCAGCGGCACCTGTAAATTTGAAACAGCCTTTGTCCCACTTGGGCAAACCCGTTCGGTGGATAAGTTCCTCTATGCAACCGAATCACAAGTTTCTTCGGGTGGTTTTAGGATCAGTCGTGGGTGCTTCGCTGTGGGCGGGATGCGCGACCGATCGTCGCGCGATGAACGACCCCGCAGGCGCAAACTACGAGCGCGAGGTTATGCTCGATCGACAGGCAAACCTACATAACTGGCACTCGGATACACATCCCGAATGGCGGACCGGTTGGAATATGGCATTCCCAAATCCGCCATATGAAAATTACGATGCTGATCAAATTCAAATCGCGATTGATCAACCCTCAAGCTTGCCGCCGCAATCACGCTAGTGGGAAGTCGTCGCGAACGCGCGTCGACCATCCGGCCACCACGCTTCGGCTTCGATCCATTTGGTCGAACCGGAGCTGTGGAATGGCTGTGATGCTTGTTGGATAACTTCGTCTCCTCGGTCGTCCTCCCAAAGACATCGCGCCGCGCTCAAATCCATCCCCTTCACGTCCAGCTTTGCCGTCCCATCTTTGTCCAATTGAATCGTAGCATCGGCACTTCGCCACGCCTGATTCTTCAACGGCGTCTGCGCCATTAGAAACGCCGCCGCCGCCAAGCTCCGCCCCAGGTTCACCGTCACAAATTCTGTCGACGTATTGAACGCATCGGTCCAACGATCGTAATAAGGATATGGACTCTTCTCGTCCCAATCGGTCGGGAACGTCAAAGTCGTCGGCTCCTTTTTATACGCGTCTAAATACATAAACCCGTCCTGCACATTGCCGATATCCAAGCCCGTCGGCGGCAAATGTCGGCGCTGATTATTGGCGTAGTGATTCACCATTTGATGCTGCCGTTTCCATCCAACACCGGTGACGAAGCACATGTTCAGCGGATTACAGCCGCCTTCGTAATTCATGTTGTTGATGATTGCCGCAGTATATTTCGGACGCGGATCATTCCTTTCCGGAAAATCGATCTGACACGCCACCGCCAAATCAAACGCGCGATCCATCGAGAAATACCAGCCAGCATTATGAAACCGTTTGTATTCCGACGGAAAACTCGTTCCATACGCATTGTCCGAAGACCATTTCAACGTATCATTCGCTGCGCCGATAATCTCGTCTTCGCAGTCCGCCAAAAACTTCGCATCCAACTGTTTCGCCTCGATCCGTTTCGTCCGCGCTGCTAACGCGTAACTCCGAATCGCATTCCCATAACACTCGAACAACCGCCACCACGTCCATCTCTTCGTGTTCGGATCGTGCGGATTGAAATGATCGATCAATTCCTTTTCGAACTTGTGATCGCCAGTCGCCAAAAACATTTCGCACGCCGCCCAGGCAATTTCGTCATCGTGCGTGAACTCGTCACCGTAATGCGTGATCTTTTGATACGAGCTGTCCCGACTATACTTCGCAAACGCGCGCTCCAAAAACTCCCACCCCTTCTTCGCCGAAGCCAAATATCGCGCCGACGCTTCAGGAAACTGCTTTTTAAATAATGGCGACGAACTCATCTGCGCTAACGCAGCGACCGAAGCCGCAGTGGCCGCCGTTGTTTTTGGAAACACCACCTGCTGATCGCCCGTGTCCGACCCCATCAACGACACGTTGTCCTCGTATTCTCGGTCACGCGGATAAACCAAAAAATAAAATCCGCCATCGTCATCCTGCAACTTCGCCAAAAAATCCCCCTCCCATTTTGCCTCTTGCAGCACGTCGCTCTTACCGTCACCGCTCTCCGGAATCCCGAGATTATCCAGCGCACCCACACCTGGGAACGCATCAGCAGCGATCGTCAGCACGTGAATTAAATGCGCCACATTGATTGTATATTTGCTGTAATCCCCCGCGTCGTGATGCCCGCCACTCACGTCTATTTTGTTCGTCCGCACAAACGGATACAAACTCGCCGCCACATTTTTCAACGGCGGCGCAGTGTGCCTTTTATTCTCGTGCGCATCCCCCGTCATGTTAGCGAGTTCCTCGTTGACCGCCGTAAACGACATGTCAGGCACCTCCGCCGTCTTCACATGACACGGCGCGTGCGTAAACCGCGTGAACGGAAAATCATTCGAAGTCCCACAGCGCTGATGATAGAGCCCAAGCGCATACGTCCGCGCAAAACCCGCCGCAATCCCCTCGTCAATCCGAAACGGATACGACACACCCAAACCCGGAACCATCAACCGATACTCCCCCGGTGTCTTGAACGAAGAAAAGTCCGCCTCATACACTTCCTGGTAAGGCTTTGGGGTGTACTCATATCCGACGTCCCAACGGGTTCGCAGCCTGCCGCTAAAAACGTTTTTTTCCGATTTTCCATCGACGAGAGAAAACCCTTTCTCCGTCGGAATCTCCATCTCGCCTAGGTTTCCAACAAAATAACCAACCATTGCCTGCTTCGGCCACGCCGGACAATAACCCTCCTCGTTCACGTGAATCGCCGGACTGAGCCGCATCGGATCAGCCTTCGCCACAAACCGCTGCTTCGCCTTCCACAACTTCCCATCAGGATTCGTCACCTCAACCGCCTCGTTCTCTGCGATCGGTTGGGTCAATTCCAAATACAAATAATTCCCCACGCGCAAGTCGCGCTTCTTGAACCCGACATAAATTGGCCGCCGTTTGAAACCGATTCGTTTCACCGCAATTTGCCGCTCGCCCGCCTTGACCGAAATCTGCGAAACGTCCGGCGCGACAAACTGAAACTTGTCATCGACGAAATCCCACTGCGGCACGCGCGCCGGATCAGGCTCTTTGACCGTGACGAGATTCAGTTCGAGAAGATTTGGAGAGAGAATCGTGAGCGTCGTTGATCCGCCCGTCGGCACCGGACTGCTATTCGCCGCCCGCGTGCAACCGGCTACAACGCACAGCAAAAAGCACAACACGCCATTGCAAGTTCGCGAAAAAATCCGTTGTAAACGCGTCGTATCGATACACCCGAATTCTATGTCCGCAGCCCATTGCGAACATGCGGGACAACCCTGAAAACACCGACAGCCAAAACGCCCATCAATGCCGCGCGACGTCCGTCTGCGTCAGGTCCTTCTTCCGCAAAATCACCAGATTCAACGGCTCCGACGACGGGAAATAACTCATCATATCATCCATCCGCATCAAAACCCACGGCTGCAACGTGTTCACACCGTTCTTTGTGAATACGACATCCTCCACGATATACACCGCCACATGCAACGCATCCCCCTGCCCATTGATCACCGTAATCAAATCACCAAACGTCGGCTGGCCTGACACCATCGCGTAATCGTT
>JAQGOW010000327.1 GCA_028293405.1 Verrucomicrobiales bacterium | reverse complement strand
CGAGCCGTGGTTGTCTTTGACCTGCACCGTGGGGGCAATCTTTTGTTCTTCTTTTTTTTCGGCTTCCGTCGCCCCGAGATTATTTACCGCCGCCGCCGCGGCACTGAAGCGCGCGCCCGGCGGCAAGAGTCTCTGAATGCGTTGGCGCATCTCGGTCATGTGTTGCGGCGCGTCGTTTACCCAGGTCATCGCCGGACGGTCGAACTGGCTGAACCCGACAACTACACCGGCAACCAAAAGCAAAATCACGATCGCGGCTGAGATGGGCGGCGGAATATGGCAATATGACGACCATCGAATCAGCGGTTTCAAGGTCATCGCCGCCACGCAGGCGAAGAAGATCGGCAGGAGCACCGGGCGGGCGAAGTAAAGCGCTGCCGCGACGCCTAACACGATCAAAACGATTTGCGTCAAGGCAGTTTTGGACACCGTGAGTGCGACCGGCGGAATTGGCGGGGCCTCCTTTTCGAGCCCTATTTTCTCCGGCACATCGAGCCTGCCGACAGAAGAGTCGAAAGCCTCTGCCACCGTCAATTCATCTGTTTGTTTCATATCGATGTTTGCGTTGAGCGCGATCTCACTCGGCTGCTTCAAGTGCCGGATAGGGAGCAGGGATGTCGTTGTTTTGGATCGGAGTATCTTTCATTCTGGTAAGCGGCGGGGGCTCATTGACAAATGCCCAAAAAACCCCGAGACGCTTGACCACTTCTGTGAACTGGGAAAAATCCACCGGCTTCACCACATAGGCGTTGACTCCGTGTTTATAAAACTCCAACAAATCCGACTCTTGGCGCGACGAGGTGAGCGCCACCACGGGAATGATTCTCAAATGCTCGTCGGCCTTCATGGTTTTCAACACTTCCAGGCCGCTGACCTTCGGCATTTTGTTGTCGAGCAACACGACAATGGGATCGCCGCCGCCGCGCATTTTAAATTTCCCCCGCTGATAAAGATAATCCAGGGCCTCCGCGCCGTCACAGACGACTGCGACCCTGTTGGCGAGGTGGTGTTCCTCCAGCGCCGTCAAAGTAAGTTCCACGTCCTGCAGGTCATCCTCGATCAACAGGATATTTTTGAGTTCCGTTTTTTCAGTGTTCATTGGTGGCTTCGCTTTGTTTTGGAATTGAAAAATAAAAGGTCGCGCCGGCATTCACCGCGCCTTGCGCCCAGGTTTTGCCGCCGTGCCGATGGATGATGCGCTGGACATTGGCCAGGCCAATGCCCGTGCCCTCGAACTCCTGCTGGCCATGCAGGCGTTGAAACACGCCGAATAGTTTATCGCCATATTCCGGGTCGAAACCGGCGCCGTTATCGCGAATGAAAATCACCGTCTCGTCGCTTCCGCCGGGAGCGCAACCGATTTCGATTGCGGCATCGGCGCGGGCGCTGGTGAACTTCACTGCGTTGGAAATCAAATTGACCAGCGCCATTCGCAGCAAAGCACGGTCGGCCTGCACCGGCGGCAGGGGATGGATTTGCCACACGATATTTCGCTCTTTTGTCTCGACTTGAAAATCGCCAACTGTTTCCCGCACTAATGCGTCGAGAGAAACTTCCCTTTTTTGCACTACCGCCCGGCCGAGGCGTGAGAAGGCCAGCAGATCATCGATCAAATTACCCATCCGCTTTGCCGAGCGGGAAATCGTCGTCAAATGACGAAGACTGTTCTCTGAGAGCGACGGCCCCGCCTCTTTTTGCAACATATTTATGAAGCCAAGGATGTGGCGCAGGGGAGCGCGTAAGTCGTGGGAGACGGCATAGCCGTAAGCTCCCAGTTCCTCGTTGGCGGCCTGCATTTGTGCCGTGCGTTCGGTGACGCGTTGCTCCAGATCCGCATTCAATTGGCGGATTTTTTCCTCAATCGCTTTGCGTTCAGTGATGTCGCGGATGTTGCATTGGATTACTTTCGAGTCCCCGGCTTGATATACATTGCTGACAAACTCCACCGCAACCTGGCGGCCATCCCTCGTTTTCAACGGCAAGTTTTCGTACCGGACATGTCCCTCCTTTTGTAATCGCTCCAGCATGACTTGGTTCGCCTCCATATCCTTGAAGGGGCTCAGTTCGCCGACGGTTTTGCCGACCATTTCATTGTGGGAAAAACCCAGCAGGCCAACCAGGAAGGGGTTCACATCGTTGATGCGTCCCGTCTCAGCATCCAGAATCAGGATGCCATCTTTTGCCGTTTCGAATAGTCGGCGATAGCTAAGTTCGGAAGTCCTGAGCGCTTGCTCGCTTCGCACGTTGGTTGGGCCCGTCCGCGCCTCGGCGAGTTCGGCTGGGGGACCAGTGTCCCACGAAGTTTCAAATAATTCACCTTCCGTTAGATCCCCCGTTTTCATTATCGCGCGTGTGGTAACGTTTGTGAACTATGCGACGTCTTCATCTGGCGCGCGCCGCGGTCTTCGCGCGTATCGCGAGATTTGGAAAAAATGTTGTCTCGTTTTTGAGGCGTTGAATTGGAAGCGGCCGAACCACGCTTGCCGCCGCGTTGGCGGACGGTGACTTGAAAAGCGGACGGTTTGGATATCTTCGCGGGCTTGGTGCTGGATGCTTTCATAAATTTCGTGTCCCGTCGTTCAATTGCGTCCCTTAAAAGCAACCGCTTGACCTATCTTCGGAAGCTTTCGCGATCGTCCGCTTCGAGCCAGTCAAATGTGCTGTTCATTTGGGGATTCAGTCCGAGCTTGTGACAGTTCTCAATAAAGTAATCGCGCTTGTCAGGGTTTTTAATCAGGCTGCTCGCTTCCATTTCATCCGACCACGATTTGATTTCATCCGCCGTCTTCAGCGTCCCGTTGGCGTGCAACCAAATGCCCATTTCGTCATAATCCTTCGCCGACTGGACAGCGCTCTTGAATTGTTCTGCCGTGACACCCTTGAACGTGAAGAGCGAATTGTCGAGCGGACAATCATAATGATATTGGCCCAGCGTTCCCGCCGCGCTGGCGCGGCATTTATCAATCGTGCGGTTGGCAATCGCGAATCCCGCAAGGC
>JAQGOW010000557.1 GCA_028293405.1 Verrucomicrobiales bacterium | reverse complement strand
CGACGAGAATTCCCGGCGGTTCATCTGGTGGCTCGGCGATTGCGGTGGCGGCGGATGAGTGTATTGCGACTTTGGGAACGGACACCGGCGGATCGATTCGACAACCGGCTGCGTTGTGCGGCTGCGTGGGATTGAAGCCGACGTATGGACGCGTTTCGCGATACGGACTTGTGGCCTTCGCGTCATCGCTCGACCAGATCGGGCCTTTTACGAAAACGGTTCGAGATTCCGCGCTGGTACTTAATGCGATCAGTGGCTACGATAAGTGCGATTCGACGATTATTCCGGAGCCTGTGCCCGATTACACGGCGGCACTGACCGGTGACATCAAAGGGCTGAAGATCGGTATCGCGAAGGAATACGCGGTAGGCGGGCTGGATTCTGAAGTGAATACTGCGGTGCAAAACGCGGTGAAACATCTGGAGAAACTCGGCGCGGAAATCGTCGAGGTGTCCCTGCCCCACACGGAATACGCGGTGGCGACCTATTATATTGTCGCGACGGCCGAAGCGAGTTCGAACCTGGCTCGGTTCGATGGCATTCGTTATTGCGCGCGTGTTGACGGCGCGGATCCGATTGAACTTTATTGCAAGACGCGCGGCGCGGGTTTTGGCGCGGAAGTGAAACGCCGGATTATTCTCGGCACTTACGTGCTGAGCAGCGGCTATCACGACGCTTTTTACGTGCGCGCGCAGAAGGTTCGTACGCTGATTCGTCAGGATTTTCTGAACGCATTTCAAAAGGTTGACGCGATCGTCACGCCGACATCGCCGACGCCGGCGTTTAAGATCGGCGAAAAAACGGGTGATCCTTTGCAGATGTATTTGTCGGATATTTACACGATCTCGGCAAACCTCGCGGGTATTCCGGGCATCAGCATTCCGTGTGGTTTTACGGCGAATCCAAAATTACCAATTGGCTTGCAGCTGCTTGGGAAGCCCTTTGGTGAAGAAACGATTTTGAAGATCGCGGATGCTTACGAGCGCACGACGCCGTGGCATAAAGAGAAGTCGCCGGTGAGTTGAACTACGCAGCCAGGGTCTTCGGCGTTTGCAGGCGTTTCCACTTGGCGACGAACTGTTCCATTTGGCCCGGGTAGAAATGTTTGAAGAAACGTGATTCGTACATTTTTTCCAGGTAGGAATCAGGTGGAATAAATTTTTCACGAAAGACCCGATAGGTTTCGCTATAGGACTTCTGGCCCGCGTCGTTCACCCGTTTGATCTGAAATTCTTTTAGTCCCAGGAAATCCTTCACTGCGCTTTCTTTGACCGCGTCATCTACCTCCACTCGCATCAACAACAGCCGCACGTGGCCTTGCTCAATGACTTGGACGCCGGTCGACGGGAACGGGTGTTGATAAACGTCGATCCCGAAATCGGCCTTCATGTGCTTGTCGAACCAAGTCAGGGTGTGATCGTGAGGATAATGCGTTAGAAAAATTTCGATCATCTTGTCGACCGTGAGAATTGGACGATCGCCGACTTTGTTGATTTCGCGGTCGAAATTTTCGAAAAATGCGGAGACGTTCCTGGCGATGGGTTCGCGAACGACGCTGATGATGAAGATCGGCTTGCGCTTCTTGACGACGAACTCGCGCATACCGGTCAACTCCAGGGTTTCGCCCTCGTAGGGAGCCATGGTGTGCGCGTGAACGGTGAAACCGGGCCAGCTGCGGTCCAGAGAATATTCCAAGGACGACGAACCGACTTTGCCAACCTGATACACGAGCAGAGGAGGCGCGGCTTTGAGCAGGCGATGAATCCGAGCCTCGCGATGTCTGCAATCGCGCACATTGTGGAGAGTCCTTTGCAGGTCGCGCGCGAGTGTACGGATCAACAGCTTCATTGGTTAAAACGCTCTACGAGCGCTGCTTTTTGAGAGGCGAAAACTTGGGCGTATTATGGCTTTTGGACTTTGCGGGTGTCAAGGCGGAGGCTCCTGTTTCGCACTGGAAACGGCGTGTGCCAACGGCTTTAATACCGGCATGTCTCGTCGTTCTCTCGGTCTGATTGTCGTCGGCGTATTTTTTCGGATGCTGACATTCGGCGGCCCGGTTCCGCTCATCCACGCGCACGCGCACAATGATTATGAGCATCGCCGGCCTTTGCTCGACGCCCTGAGCCACGGGTTTTGCAGCGTTGAAGCGGATATTTTTTTGGTGAACGGACAACTGCTCGTCGCGCACAAGCTCGAGGAAGTAAAACCTGAGCGCACGCTACAGGCGTTGTATCTCGACCCGCTGCGAAAGCTTGCGAAAGAACATCACGGGAAGATTTTCGGAAACGAGCCGCGATTTTTTCTGTTGATCGATATCAAATCGGATTTTGCAACGCTCTATCCAGAACTGCGTAAAGTGCTGGAGGGGTATTCGGACCTATTAACGCGATTCAAAAACGGCAAGGTGCAAACAAACGCGGTCACTGTTGTGCTCACCGGGGGTTATTCAATGGCGACTGTTGTCGCAGACACGAACCGGTTAGCCGGCGTCGATGGCAAGTTGAAAGACCTGGCGTCAACGCAATCTAACGATCAGGTGCTGTGGATCAGCGACAGTTGGAAGCCGACGTTTACGTGGAAAGGCAAAGGCAACATGCCGGAGCGAGAGCGCGACCACTTGCGACGCGTGGTCGAGGACGCTCACGCCAAAGGTAAACTCGTGCGGTTCTGGGCCGCGCCTCAAACAAAAGACGCGTGGACCGAACTTGCCGCCGATGGGGTCGACCTCTTAAATGCGGATGATTTAGCGGGCTTGGAGAAGTTCCTTCTCACAAACCCCTATCCCGGCACTTTACTAGATGCTCCTTCGCAGACCGCGCCTCAGCGGTCGCGATAGCCGCCACGACGGTCACCACCGCCGCCGCCACGATCACCGCGTGGGCCATCGCCACGATCATTGGCGCGGAAGTTGGAACGGGGTGGCCGTTCTTCCCGTGGACGAGCGATGTTAACGGTTAACGGCCGACCCTGATAGTCTTTGCCGTTAAACATTTCAACCGCTTTCATAGCTTCTGCATCACTACCGAACTCAACGAATGCAAACCCGCGAGACTTACCAGTAAACTTGTCCATCATCAGATTGACGGACGTGACATTCCCAGCTTGCCCAAACAGATCGTGGATGTCGTTTTCGATGGTATTATACGAGAGGTTCCCAACGAATAATCGATTTTCGTTCATGACAATCTAAACCACACAAACCGCAAGTTCGACGACAGAGAGACCGAAGATTGGCCCAGAACACTTTCATATGCGGGGCCCGGTCGTCGCCGTGGTCAGCCGTCCCATGCAGTTGTCAACCGCATTTTGAATCCCACTGACAGATTGCTTTGTAGCAAACTTACTAATGCAGTCAACAATTTTCCTAAACACCCCATCGGTAAGTCCCTGATGCTGACTTATTGATAGAGTAAGTAGTGCTCGCGACGCGCGGCGAATTCGGCGAGGTCTTTTGTCCAAAGCGCTTTGATTTCAGCCAACGGTTTGTCGGCTGCGATAGCGTCCAGCGTCTCCTGGTTGGCGATGAGGCGTTTCATCTTTTTGAGTTCGAACTGTTCGGGATACCAACGATTGAGGATTTTTGCGATCGAGATACCGATGTCGACGACGTTGCATTTGGTGCGGTCGGTCAAAATGATGTTCACACCGGCGCAGGATTGGTTTTTGAAAATGTATTCTGGGGGAGTGAAACGAATCGGTACGAACCGGACACCGGGAAGGTTCTGTTTATTGAGTTCGTCGGCGAGTTTCATGTCGTGGATGTACGGTGCGCCGACCATCTCGAACGGTGTGCCGGTATTGCGACCAACGGAGACCTGACAATATTCCAGCATACCGACGCCGGGATAGAGAATCGCCTCGGTGACGCTGCGCATGTTCGGTGACGGAGGCATCCACGGCAGAGCGGTTTCGTCGAAGAATTCATTGCGTCTCCAGCCTTCTACTTTGATGACAGTCAGGTCCAGGCTGTCGAGGTGGCGTTCGGCTTTGAACATTTGAGCGAGTTCGCCTTCGGTCATGCCGTAGCGCAGCGGAATCGGATGATAGCCAACGAAGGTGGTTTTGCCGGTGAGCACGGGGCCGTCGATGGCGATGCCGTTGATCGGATTGACGCGGTCGAGGACGAAGAACTTGATGCCGGCTTTATGCGCTGCGTTCATGCAATGGCCGAGCGTCGAAATGTAGGTGTAGAAGCGACACCCGACATCCTGAACATCGAACACGAGCGCGTCGATGTCGGCGAGTTCGTCCATGGTCGGTTCGGAGCGTTTGCCGTAGAGGCTATAAACCGGCAGACCGGTGCGTTCGTCGACGCTGTC
>JAQGOW010000539.1 GCA_028293405.1 Verrucomicrobiales bacterium | reverse complement strand
TGCAAACGATACAGCAAACTGTCCGGTTGAAATCGTGCGCCGTGACAATCCGGGCAGATCTGGTAACTGCGATAGCGCGACAAGAGCACGCGCACGTGCATTTTGTAGGCCTTCGATTCCAGCCAGCGAAAATATCCTTTTACGCCATACCAATATTTCGGCCAACGATGCGCCTCATCTTTGCCGTAACCGGGATCGCCGTTGACGACCCAATCCTGAAATTTTTGCGGCAACTTCTCGAACGGCACATCCATCGGCACATGACGCAATTTCGCGAACTTCGCCAAATCATCCTGGCTCTCGGCGCCCTGCCCCGTTTGCCACGGCTTCACCGCACCGCCCTTTAATGTCTTCGAACGATCAGGAATCGCGGCGTTGTAATCGATCGTGATGATGCGACCGAACCCGCGACACGCCGGACACGCGCCGATAGGATGATTGAAACTGAACAATGCCGCGCTTGGCTCGCGATATTCCAAATTGCAATCCGCGCAATGGAACTTGTTGGAAAAAAGTTTTGCCTTCGCGCCGCGAATCGCGAGGTGCCCTTTGCCGAAATGATACGCCTGCTCGCAAGCTTCGATAAACCGCGAGCGGTTTTCGGCGGCGATTTTCACCCTGTCCTGCAAAACCGTCACGAGCTTCGGCGCGGAACTCTCCAATTTCGACGCCGCATCTTCCAATCGCACATAATCAGAGCCCACCAACAACCGCTGGTAACCTTGCTTGGCAATTAACGCCAACGACTCCTCGAAAGAAAATTTCTCGCTCAACGGCAGATCAAACGTGACGAACACCTCGTCGCCGCTGTTCTTCTCGCGTACGATCTCCCAAATCCGTTGCGGCGAATCCTTCTGCACCGGTTGCCCGCAGTTGCGACAAAACAATTGCGACAGGTGCGGCCAAAACAATTTGGCGTAATCGGCAATCTCGGTCATGGTTCCGACCGTCGAGCGCGTGCTCTTTACCGTATTGCGCTGTTCGATCGCGATCGCCGGCGGGATTCCTTCGATGCTGTCCACCTGCGGCTTGTCCATGCGATCGAGGAATTGGCGGGCATACGGCGAGAAGGTTTCGATGTAGCGACGCTGTCCTTCGGCAAAAAGCGTATCAAACGCGAGCGAACTTTTGCCCGAACCGCTGAGGCCGGTAAAGACGATCAACTTGCCGAGCGGCAAATCGAGGTCGAAATTTTTGAGATTATTCTGCCGGACTCCGCGAAGACGGATAACCCTGGCAACCGGGCCTTTTGACATTGTCGAAACAACCTAAACTTCAGTCCGCCAGTGTCAACGCCGCCACTACAATGGAGTGCGGACGTCCACGTCCGCAGCAACGTCAGTACCGCTCGAGCCGCAGAATTATCTCAACGATTTCTGGCCCTCGCAATATCCGTGAACAATTGCGCAATTTGTGCGCAGCAAAAATCCTCGCAAAAACTGCGGTAAGGTGTTCCCCTCATGCAAGTGCCAGAATGTAAGGTTTTTCCGTATAGTTGATTAGAACACTTTTTCATTGCACTTTAGCAACCGGAGTACCATACTAACTTCACTAAGCCTTGCGACACATGCACACGTTCCTCCAGCGCAGGAGATACGGGAGCTCTAAGCGGGATGGTTTTACCCTCATTGAGTTGGGTATTGTCATCGCGATTACAGCTATCCTTGCTGCCCTGATCCTCCCCGCTCTCGCGAGCGCCAAGGAACGTTCCCGCCGCACCGCCTGCAAAAGCAACCAGCACCAGTTCTATCTGGCCTGCGCGATGTATGCGGATGACAACAACCAGTATCTGCCCAAAGCAGTCGATAACCACGGCTACTATTCAACTCTCTGGGTTTCCGACTCGACCTATCAAGGCTTCACCGAATATGCCACCGACGCTCGCGTTTTCTTTTGCCCGAATATAGTTCTGGGAAGCGAACCTCGTTACAACGAATCCAAAGGCAATTTGATCGGCTACAATTATCTCGGCAACGTCGAACCGCCGACTGAAAAAGGTCCCGACGTTCTCGTTTCCGCGCGCAAGATGACCGACGATAGCTCTATTACTCTTCTGGCCGATGCAAATTATTGGGGCGGTCAGGATAAACTGAAGCTGGCACCGCACACCATTTCCGGTTCAGCCCTCGCTAACAAAACGTCCCTTACCCGTAATCTTCCCGGCAAAACCAGTGCTGATCTCGGAGCCGTCGGTGGAAATATTTGCACCCTGGACGGTTCAATCAATTGGAAGAACATCGGTTCGATGCATACCTACCATTCGATGGGCAACGATCCGAGTTACTTCGGTAATTGGTAATTTTGAGCCGTAGTTAGGTCCCGCGAGTTGGCAGTTTCAAGCTTCTTCCTCATTTACGCCGGCAGAACGTCAGAGTTCAACCGTTTGTTACGACTGCGCAGAGGGTTTGTTACGCCTTTTGTAACGGGTAAAACCGCAAAAATCGCCAATGTTTACAAGGGTTGTAACGATGTAACGGGTGTACACCCCGGGAAGGGTGGCCCCCCCCCTTTCCTGCCCGTCTCGGCATCAATAACTCACCTTCAACAACACACCCTGCCCCGGCTGCACCCATACATTCTCGCCACCAAAATCCTCCAATGCCCCCGAATACGGCGAAACCTTCTGCACGCGGCTCGGTGGCCGGATGTAATGCGGCTGGCACACCGCCGACTTCACCACGTCCTTGTTCGTCAGCAAAACGTAGCGTGAGCGATCATGATGCGTAAACTCGCCACAAGCGAAATCTCCACCGTCACACCCTGTCACCAGACTGGTCGGTCTCGGGCCATGCGAACCCTCTGGAACAGTTTTGAAATGATAAGTATCGTTGCAGGTCAACTGCAGCAAGGTCGGTGCGAGTTTTTGCACCTGAAGATTCACGTTTTGCATGTTGTACCAGGCAGGTGTCGGGTTGCCAAATTGGTCGATCGGCGCACCGCGATAATTGCCAGTCGGCGGTGCAAAATAAGTGAAATACGCAAGCGCGCGCGCGCCGTAAGAGAGCGCCGAATAAACTTCAAACCGCAAATCTGCCGCACTCGGGTCGCGATAATTGAAGTGGCCGACGGAAAGTACAATCGAACAAAACGGAATTGTTGTGGCACGGGAACTAGCAGAAACCTGTTCTAGGTTTAACCAAAACCCGTTGCGCAACGTTCCGTCATCCATCAACGCATAATGATCGTAGCTGATGAAAGTGGGCCGGCAATCGGTCACGAACAGCTGTACGTATTGCGGATAGGTCAGCCCTTCCAACTGATTATTGTCCGCATAGTTAGGATACAAATTGATGTAAGGCCACTTGCCGGGTGAGGCTTCACGCAACAACGCCGCCACTCGCGCAAGCCCTGGCAACATCGCTGGCGGCGGCTCATCGCGCAGATAATATCCATACACCGCCGGATGTTTCCCGACCTGGTTTATTAGACTGGTGATGTTGCTGCGCGCCACCCGTTCATCGACATGCGCCCAATCATAGCCGCCACAGCGCGGGTCAGACACAATTGCCTTCAGCCCGGCTGACTGGCACATATCCAACGCCGCGACCGGGACGAACCCAGCCACGTTCAGCCCGCACTCCGCCATTTTCTGGTAGACCGCCGGTTGCGATGGTGGCGTGTTCCAAGCCATGATCGGAAAAAAGTTCGTCGCATTCGTCTGCGCCCGTAGCGGCACACCAATGCCGAGCATGACGAAAAGAATTGAAACGAAAGTGAGAAGTCGCCCCGAGAAAATTTTCTGCGCAGTGGACATGCAAGCAATGTACATGGTCAGCGTCCGAAGAAAAGTTCATTGCTGGTATGAGACGGTGTGCCCTTTTGTAGCTATCCAAGAAGATGGTGCGCGCTGTAGGGTTTGAACCTACGACCCCTACCGTGTGAAGGTAATGCTCTACCACTGAGCTAAGCGCGCGAATGTCCGTAAAATAAACAAATTACACGCTGTTTCATCGAACTGTGCTAACCG
>JAQGOW010000501.1 GCA_028293405.1 Verrucomicrobiales bacterium | reverse complement strand
TTGCTCGCGTGCTGCATTGGGATGACGGGTTGCCAACCCAGGTTCCAACGGCCAAGCGCTTCGGTCCTTCCAGCATCCGAATTGCGCGCAATGCAAACACGGTCCTACGACGCGCTAACACCGCAATCCGCGATAAAAACGGTAGTCGATGTTTTGCAGGACGACGGGTATATCGTCGACTACGGCAACATCGATTTGGGCATCCTTCATGCCACAAAAGTAATAAGCGAAACAGTTGACGAGGCATTTTCCGGTCGCGGTTTTTTTCTCGAAGACCAGACGTACCCGTCCTATGGGGGCACTCGCTACGAAGCAACCGTCAACCTGAGCGCTTTCGGGCAAAAAACAAGGATCCGCATCAGTTTGCAGCGTCATAATGATGAAATCACGGGCTCCTACTTGGGACCCTACGGCGACGTGCCAACGCTTCGGACGCATGCAGGGACAGTGGTCGACGCAAAAATCTACCAGGAATTCTTCGCCAAACTTGACCGAGGATTGTTCCTGCAGAACCAAGGGCTGTAACCTGGGCGCGCCTCGCACCTTAGCACAAACAATACGAGTCGGCCCGTTCGCGAAGTCCCTCCCGGAAATTCGCGCCAGCGTCTTGGACTGCGCCAGTCCCCCGTCGCATTCCGACAAGTTTTCAACACGCCGTGTCGGTCTGTGTCCGTCCGTGCTTGATTCCAAGCTGAACAAACAGAACAATTAAATGTCTATTTAGCCGTGCAGCAAATAACGACGAACAGACTAATTTCCCTGATCCACAGGTTCTTGCCTGTACTGGGATTGCTTTGTCTGATGCCGTTGATGGCGGCGGCGGCGCCGAAATTCAGCGCCAGCCTTGATCGCGAAACCATCAGCCTCGGCGAAACCGTTACCCTCTCGCTCACGTTCGAAGGCGGCAGTCCCCGAAATCAACCAACTGCCCCGCCCATTCCGGACGTCGAATACGGTTCGACCGGCACTAGCCAGAACATCACCATCGTCAACGGCGTGCCGCAGATGACGGCCACTTACACGTTTGAAATCAAACCACAGAAAGTCGGTGATTTGACCATTCCCGCGATTCAATCGGACATCGACGGCCGACCCGTGGCGAGCCAACCGCTGAAGCTGAAAGTGGAAAAAGTCGGCAGCATCGTCAAACCCGCGGGCTCTGAACCGGCCTTCGTTCGCTTGGTCGTGCCGAAAAAAGAATTCTACGTCGGCGAAGTTGTCCCGGTGGAGTTGCAATGCTACGTCCAAAGCGCACGTGACGTGCAGAAGCCCGTCCTTTCGAGCGAAGGTTTCATGGTGGGCGACGTCCCTGATTATCATCAACAACCGCCACGCGTCACCATTGGTGCGAACATTTACCATCTGCTTACCTTCCGAGTGCCCGTGCGCGCGACGCGTACCGGCCCGCTCACGTTGGGTCCGGCAAGCTGGACGATGAACCTGCTTACCGGCAACCCGGACTTTTTCGGCTTTGCGCAGGCACATCAAGCGACTGTCCAAAGCGATTCGGCCAATGTAAACGTGTTGCCCGTTCCAACAAAAGACGCGCCCGCTTCCTACAATGGGGCCGTTGGAAACTTTACGCTGTCGCAATATCAAGCCGGCCCGACCAATGTCGCAGTCGGCGACCCCATCACGTTAAAAATCCGCATTGCCGGACAAGGTAGTTGGGACACCGTCACCATCCCTGCGGCCGCTACGACACCGGACTGGCGCGAGTTCAAGCTTTATCCCCCGACCGCGAAAGTCGAAACGCACGACCAGATGCAAATTGATGGCTCAAAATATTTCGAGCAAGTCATCACGCCACAAAACTCCGACGTGAAAGAAATCCCGGGCTTTGCCTTCAGTTTCTTTGACCCGAATGCGCGTGCCTTTCGCACCTTGCAACACGCGCCGTTGGCGATTCTCGTGAAGCCCACCGCTGCGACACCGCAACCGACTATCGTGCAGACAAGCCCGCCTTCCAACGATCAACAGCAGTCGAACGCGCAGGAAATCGTGCACATCAAGCCATCGCTCGGGACGGTTACGCACGGCACGCGCCTGTTGATCCAGCACCCTGCATTCATTGTAGCCCAGGCAGTGCCTGCCCTCGCGTTTATGTTCGCGTTCGTCTGGCGTCAGCGCAAAGACAAGATCGCCAACAATCCGCGCCTGCTGCGTCAACGGGAAGTCGCGCGAAAAATCGACGCCGGTTTAGCCGAACTTTCCCAATATGCTCAGGCCAACAAACCTGCTGAATTTTATGCGACTGTGTTTCGCCTGTTACAGGAACAGATCGGCGAACGCCTCGACTTGCCCGCGTCGGCAATCACCGAATCGGTCGTGAACGATTTACCCCTCAGCACGGAGGAAACCAGTCAAGTGCACGAACTGTTCCAGTTGTGCAATCAATACCGTTACTCGCGCCAGCAAAGCTCCGCTGAGCTGCAGTCAGTCATTGAAAAACTCCGCAACGCTCTCGCGGCCGTTCAGAAGATTAACATCAAACCGGCGACTCGCGCCGCTTCCACCGCAGTCATATCCGTGATCTGCTTATTGCTATTCGCCACTGGCGCAAACGCCCAGGACCTCGATTCTATGTTTACTCAGGCGAACCGTATGTATGAGCAAGGCCGGTTTAACGACGCCGCGATGGCTTACGACAACTTGATCCAGGTCGGTGTCACGTCCCCTGCCCTTTACTTCAACGCTGGCAACGCGTGGTTCAAGGCCGGACAAACCGGTCATGCCATTGTCGACTATCGCAAAGCCGAAAAACTGGCGCCACGCGATCCCGACATCCGCGCGAACCTGCAATTCGCCCGCAAACAAGTCGTCAACTCCGTCCCAGCTTTGCCCGGCACTCCGTGGACACGTTGGATGAACCAGATTTCGGTGAACGAATGGACAATCGCGGCAAGCGTCAGCCTCGCGATGTTCTTCATCATCATGGCGATCCAACAAATCCGGCCTGCGACCCGTAAAGCCCTCAAGACACCCGCCGGCGCTGTTTGTTTAATAACCGCATGCCTCGCACTCTGCCTCTATCTCGATTACACCAACACCCAGACCAAATCGGGCGTCGTCACCACCGCCGAAGCCGTCGTTCGCCGCGGGCCATTTGACGAATCTCAAAGCGCCTTCACCGTGCGCGACGGCGCCGAGTTACTGGTGGTCGATGCGAAAGACAATTGGCTGCAAGTCGCCGACACCGCCCATCACACGGGCTGGATCCGCACCAATCAGTTGTCAGTGATTCAGTAACTCCGAATTACCACGACCGAAACTTTCCACGTTCTGGCGGGTTAATACTTTTTATTTGGGGGGGTTGAAAAACAAACGGCCCCGGTATTTCTACCGGGGCCTAAAGAGAGATTCGGGCAACAGACGCCAAGGAGGTGGGGGTGGGGAACCCCGCTGAAGAAACGTACCGCTACCCGAATCAAAATCCAATGACGATAGTAAATACTTCGCCAATAAAGTCAACGCTGAAACCGACTCGTAAGTTACTCTCAGGTTATCTCTGAGTTACTACGGACTTACACCTTAAGTTGCGGGGTTATTCACAAGTTTCGTCAACAAAACAGCGCATTTACAACGACTTCGTCATTGCTAAACCGCGCGCGCAAACGCTAAATTCGCTGCCACACAACCAAAGTGCATGGCGGAGTATAAAGTTCAGTTCGAGGTGTTCGAAGGGCCTCTTGATCTTCTTCTCTATCTTATCAAAAAAGAAGAGGTGGATATCTATGAGGTCAATCTGACCAAACTCGCCACCCAGTTCATCGAATACCTCGATGTGATGCGTTTGCTTGACTTGGAATTTGCCGGCGAATTCCTCGTGATGGCCGCGACGCTGATGTATATCAAAAGCCGCGAACTGCTCCCCAAAGTAAAGCAGGTCGCCGTGGTCGTAGAAGAGGATGAAGAGGATCCGCTCTGGGAACTGATTAGGATGCTCGTCG
>JAQGOW010000497.1 GCA_028293405.1 Verrucomicrobiales bacterium | reverse complement strand
TCGGCAAAGAAACGGTGCAAAACATTTTGATGTTTCGTTTTTCAAACGCCATTTTCGAACCGCTCTGGAACCGTCAATCCGTCGAGCAGGTGCAGATCACCGTCGGTGAAGATTTAGGCGTCGGCGCGCGCGGCGGTTATTACGACGAAGCCGGGGCCCTCCGCGACATGGTGCAGAACCATCTCCTCCAGGTCCTCGCGCTCGTCACAATGGAGCCACCGGTCAGTCTGGAAGCTGAAGCCATTCGCGACGAAAAAGTAAAACTGCTCAAGTCGATTCGCCTAATCGATCAGAGCCAGGTCCCCTTCTCTGCCGTGCGCGGCCAATACACCGCCGGCGAAGTAAACGGCCAACAAGTCCCCGGCTACCGGCAGGAGCCGAAGGTGAAACCGGATTCCAACACGGAAACGTTCGTCGCGTTGCGCGTGCTGATCGATAACTGGCGTTGGTCCGGTGTGCCATTCTATCTGCGCACTGGCAAACACCTGCCGATGAGCGCTAGCGAAGTCCGCGTGCAATTTCGTCCCACGCCACACGTCCTGTTCGCCGCCCAATGCGGACCGCGCCTCGACGCCAACGCGATCACCCTGCGCTTGCAACCGAACGAAGGCATTTTCCTGCGCTTCAACGGCAAGGTTCCCGGCACGAGCATGGAAATCCGCCCCGTGCGAATGCACTTCGATTACGACGCCGAATTCGGAGCCTACACACCCGAAGCTTACGAACGCCTTCTGCTCGAAGCGATCGCGGGTGATTCGACATTGTTCATTCGTCGCGACGAAGTTGAAACCGCGTGGAGTATCGTCGACCCGATTCGCGAAGCGTGGGCGGGCAAACCTTTGACCGACGAAGAATTCTATCCCGCCGGAACATGGGGTCCCGCTGCCGCTGATGATTTAGTCGGCAAGCGCGGCCACAAATGGCGCAAGCCTCATCCCATCGGCAAATCGGAATAACAACTCACCGACGTTTGAAAACGCGTATCACAAAGATTTATGCGACCGACACCGAAGTCGCGCAAGCTGCAGCTTCGGAATGGCTGGATCTGTTGTTGGCAAACAAATCGATGACCGTCGCGCTTTCCGGTGGTCGAATCGCAAAGACATTTTTCCAGCAGGTGGTTGCGCAATCGAAATTCCGGTCCGCCGAATTTGCCAACGTCGATTTCTTTTGGGCCGACGAACGTTGCGTTCCGCCAACTGATCCCGAGAGCAACTTCTACCTCGCCAACGAACATCTATTGCAACCGTTGAAAATCGGACAACAAAAGATCCACCGCTTGAAAGGCGAGCTCGATCCGATCGTCGCCGTCAATCAGGCAAACGAAGAAATCTCGCGAACTGTTTCCTCCAAAAGCAACAGCGTCCCGGTGCTCGACCTTGTCATCCTCGGCATGGGCGAAGACGGTCACGTTGCGTCGATGTTTCCAAACACATCGGAAGCGATTGCGCAAACTGCCGCTCCTTACGTGCACGTTGCCGACTCGCCAAAACCACCTCCAAATCGCTTGAGCCTGAGTTACGCGACAATTGCCGCAGCCAAACAAGTTTGGGTGCTCGCCTGCGGTTCCGGAAAGCAAGACGCGTTACAACAATCCATTTCACCAAGCGGCACGACCCCGCTGGCCCGCGTTCTGAAATCCCGCAGCTCCATCCAAATTTTCACCGACATCAACGCGCCCTTCCTAACGCACCCTTCCTCTTAGCTTGAACACTCGCAACTCGGCCCTATATGTTGAGCTTACCAAATAAATGAAAGTCGTCATTCTATGCGGCGGCAAAGGAACCCGCTTGCGCGAGGAAACCGAATATCGCCCCAAACCCATGGTGCCCATCGGCAATCGGCCGATCCTCTGGCACATCATGAAAATCTATGCCAGCCATGGCTTCACGGATTTCGTCCTCTGTCTCGGCTACAAAGGCGATGTCATCAAGGATTTCTTCCGCAACTATCTTTGGATGACGAGCGACATCACAATGAAACTCGGCCGTAACGCCGATGCAACGTTCCACACCCACCACGACGAAGAGGATTGGACGGTGACCTTGGCCGACACGGGCGAGGACACCATGACCGCCGGACGCATCCACAAAATCCGCCGATACATTGGCGACGATAAAGAATTCTGTCTGACCTACGGCGACGGCGTCGGCAGTGTCGACATCACGAAATCGATCGAGTTCCATCGCAAGCACGGCAAAACATTAACGGTCACGGCGGTGCATCCTCCCGGTCGCTTCGGCGAAATGGGCGTAAACAAGTCCGGCCTCGTCGAACAATTCAACGAAAAACCGCAAGTCACCGAAGGTCGCATCAACGGCGGTTTCTTTGTCGCCAACCGCGAGATTTTCAACGATTTGGAAAACTGCGAGACCGTGATGTTCGAACAACAACCCGTCCGCAATCTAACCAAAGAAGGCCAAGTGATGGCCTTCAATCACGACGGCTTCTGGCAACCGATGGACACTTTCTCCGAATACAATTTGCTGAACAAACTGTGGGCCGACGGCAAAGCGCCGTGGAAGACGTGGAAGTAACGCGGTGACAGCGTGCGAGTAGCAGGTATAATGTTTACGTGAACTCGAAGTGGCCAACGACATTTCCCGCCGATGTCCCAATCTGGGTGGACCCGGAGCGGAT
>JAQGOW010000494.1 GCA_028293405.1 Verrucomicrobiales bacterium | reverse complement strand
GGTTGTGGAAAAAATTACTTATGCGTCGCTCGGTTCATTGGGCGAAGAGTTCCATCAGCAGTTCGATGCCGCACTGAACCGCATTACTGATCGGTTTGGGCTGTTGCATACTTTAGACGTTGCCGGCAAGGCACTGAAAGGGCGGCCGACTTTCACGGACGTTTCTCCGTCAAACAACCGGATTGTTCTCGGCACTTTTCAAAACGCTACGCGCGCTGATACGCAAAAGGTAATCGACAGCGCAAAGGCGGCGTTTCCGGGATGGCGTGATTTAGGTTGGCGTAAACGGGTGGAATTTTTGCGCAAAGCGGCGGAGTTGATGACTGAGCGTCAATTCGAATACGCGGCGTGGTTAGTTTTGGAGGTTGGCAAGAATCGAGTTGAAGCGATTGCGGAAGTCTCGGAAGCAATCGATTTGATCCTATATTATTGTGCGCAGATTGAGGAGCACGGCGGGTATGAGATTGAGATGAGTGGGTCGGGCAAGGAGCGGACGAAAAGTGTCTTGAAACCTTACGGAGCCTGGGCGGTTATCGCGCCGTTTAATTTTCCGTTGGCGCTTGGAACCGGGATGGCGGCTGGTGCTTTGGTTGCGGGGAATACAGTGGTGTTCAAGCCGGCGAGCGCGACGCCGATGTCGGGAATTTTGTTAGCGGAATGTATGCACGATGCGGGGCTGCCCGAAGGTGTGTTCAATCTGGTGACTGGGGCGGGGAACGTCGTTGGCGAAGAACTTGTTGCGAACGCAACTCTGGATGGATTGGTTTTCACCGGGTCGCGCGCGGTTGGATTGCAAATTCTGAGGCGGTTCGGCAATGGGGTGCCAAAGCCGTGTATCGTTGAAATGGGCGGCAAGAATCCGGCGATCATTATGCCGTCGGCGAATATTGAGGATGCGACGGAAGGCGTGGTTCGTTCGGCATTCGGCATGGGTGGACAGAAATGTTCGGCTTGCTCGCGACTGTATTTGCACAAAACCATTTACCGGCGGTTTATGGACTTGTTGGTGGAAAAAACTGCTGCCCTCAAAATCGCGGACCCTTCGGAGCGCGACACGTTTCTCGGGCCAATGATCAATCATGATGCGTTCAAGAAATATGATCGCGCGGTCAGGACGGGAAAGAAAGAAGGGCGGTTGGTTTACGGTGGCGAGCGCATGAAGGGTCGGCCTTATGCGCATGCTTGTTATGTGCAGCCGGCGATTTTTGATCGGCTGCCGAAGCAATCGGTGATGTTTCGTGACGAATTTTTCGCGCCCATTTTGGCAGTCCGCGAATTCTCGACTTTAGATGAGGCGATTGCGCTTTCGAATGACACTGTATACGGCCTGACCGCCGGGATCTTCACCCAGGATGTAGGCGAGCGAGACAAGTTCTTCAACGAGATTGAGGCTGGTGTTCTTTATTGTAATCGGCGCGGCGGCGCGACGACCGGCGCGTGGCCTGGGGTTCAATCGTTCGGTGGTTGGAAAAGTTCCGGGTCGAGCGGCAAGAGCGCGTTGGGGCCTTATTACGTTTCGCAGTTTTTACGTGAGCAAAGTCAAACAACGTTTGAAAAATAAGCCCCTGCGCAACTGAGAGGCCGAAAGTGACTTGCGCACTGTCAACTTCAATCTAAATTGGGGGCGAACAACAAACCTAATTTAGTCGAATGCCGCAAAAGACACGCATGTCGGTCAATTCGAGCAATGTCCTGTCCGTCATTATGGGCGGCGGACAGGGCACGAGACTCTTTCCACTTACTCGCGACCGCAGCAAACCGGCCGTGCCGCTAGGTGGTAAATATCGTCTGGTCGATATTCCGATTTCCAACTGCATTAACTCCGGGCTGAAGCGTGTTTATTTGCTAACGCAATTCAACTCAGCTTCGCTGCATCGGCACATTTCCCAGTCGTATAAGTTCGACCAGTTTTCTGGTGGGTTTGTGGAAATTCTCGCGGCGGAACAAACGTTCTCCGACACTTCGTGGTATCAAGGGACGGCTGATGCTGTTCGCAAAAACCTCGTTCACTTTCTCAATCACGATTTCGATTACCTGCTGATCCTGAGCGGCGACCAGTTGTATCGGATGGATTACCGCAAGATCATCGCCGAGCACACCGAAAGCGGCGCGGACCTGAGCATTGCGACGATTCCCGTCGAGCGCGACGTCGCGCAATCGCTCGGCATCATGCAGATCGATACCAACTACAAGATCACGCGCTTTGTCGAAAAGCCGAAGGACCCGGCGGTGCTTGAGACTTTGAAGATGGATCGCAGCCTTTACGAAGCGTGCGGAATCACCGAAGACAAAGAGTTTTATCTCGCGTCGATGGGCATTTACCTTTTCAACCGCGAAGTCTTATTGCGGTTGCTGGACAATTCCCACACCGATTTCGGCAAACACATCATCCCGGGCGCGATCAGCACCCATGAGGTCTATGCGAGTGTGTTCCGCGGTTATTGGGAAGACATCGGGACCATTCGTTCGTATTTCGAAGCGAACCTCGACCTCGTCTCCGAACTCCCGCGATTTAATTTCTTCGACATGAGCGCGCCGATTTTCACGCGCCCGCGCTTTTTGCCCGCGTCCAAAATCAACGGCGCGGAAATCAATCACGCGACAGTCTCCGACGGCTGCATCTTGAACCGTTGCAAGATCAACCACACCATCGTCGGCGTGCGCAGCACCATTTCGGAAGGATGCGACTTGAACCGCACGATTTTGCTCGGTTGCGACTACTACGAATCCGAGTCCTCGATCAAACAGTATGAAACCCGCGGGTTGCCGAGGATTGGGATCGGCCGCAACACGCACATCGAGAATGCCATCGTCGATAAGAATGCGCGCATTGGGAACAACTGCTTTATTTCACCAGTGGGCAAGCCGGAGAATGTCGACCACCCGCTGTATTATATTCGCGACGGCATTGTGATTATTCCGAAGAACGGAATTATTCCGCACGGGACGACGATTTAGTTGCCGGGTTTGTTACAATTGTGAATGTGACAGCGGTCTGTTACGTCTGTTGACCGTCACATGAACTCATCATTGCGAGCGCTCTGCCTCTGTTGTGCCTTGGTCGTATCGACTCATGGCGCAACGAAACTGGATTATTCCGATGTCAGTCGTCCGGAATTTTTCCCGATCATGACGTGGGACCCGCAGCACGGCTGGGCCAAACCATTCACGAACAATCCTGTTAACGGCTTGGAGGCGATTGCAGAGTGCAATTTCAACGTCGCAGGGTTTGTTTTTCCGAAGGACCTCGCCAAATGCAAAAAGCTGGGGCTCGGCGGGATTCTGCTGCCGGTCGAAAATGATTTCACCAATTTCGAGTATTTCCGAAATTGGTCGAAGATGTCTGATGCGGAAATCGACGGACGCATCAAGAGGCTCGTGCACGACGCAGGATCGAATCCTGCATTCAAAGGAATTTTCGTCGTGGACGAACCACACGTGCGCGAGTTCGCTGGTTTGGCTAAAGCGGTTGCGGCAGTGAAGAAATACGCTCCGGGCAAACTGGCTTACATCAATTTGTTTCCGGACTACGCGACGTTGGGTGCGCCGGATCAGTCACAACTCGGAACGCAGAGCTACACCGAATATCTTGAACGCTTCGTCAACGAGGTTCACCCGCAGGCGATCAGTTACGACAATTACATGGTGGAGTTTTCGGACGATCTGAAAAACAGCGGGACGGCGGCGAGTTACTATCGCAATTTGCTAGAAGTGCGCCGAGTCGCGCAGAAGTATCACCTGCCCTTCTTAAACATCGTCACGTCGAACCAGATTCGGCCGAACACGCCCATTCCGTCGCCACAGAACCTATTGTTCCACGCTTACACGACGCTCGCAGCTGGTTATCGAGGTGTGACGTGGTACACGTTTTACTCGCGCGGTTATTACTACGCGCCGATTGATAACGACGGAAATCGCACGCTGACTTACGAATATTTAAAAGAGGTAAACCGGCAGGTCGCGACGCTCGCGCCTATCTTGTGCCGATTGGAATCCACCGGCGTGTTCTTCACGAAACCGGCACCAGTCGAAGGTTTGCCGTTGCTTCCAGGCAAATTGATTGCGTCTATTTCCTCGGCAACTCCGATCATGGTTGGCGAGTTTTCAAGTCCGAATGGGGACGCTTACGCGATGATTGTGAACCTTAGCCTGGAGCACACCGCACAATTGAAGATCACGGCAAATACCGGCAAAAATTTGTCGCTCGTTTCTGCAGTGGATCGATCCAAATCTGCTTACGACAACAAGCATGGCCTGTTCCTGAATGCCGGCCAGGGGATGTTGCTCAAGATTGACTAGCCTTTACTGTAACGTGCCGCTTGCTTCGATCGGCCAACGGTCGATCACGCTTCCGTTACGATGGACGGCGAACTCGCGATATAAATTGCTCGTCGTGCAGCCGTGCGACGGAATTATTTCAATGTGATCGCCGACGCGCAGATTTTCACCAGCTCCGTCCGGTAGGTGAACGGTCCCGTGCTCCTCCGAATTGAAGCTTGGGATTTTTGCGCCCGGGATTGTTTTCACGCGCGGGGGTCCCCATTCTGCGCCGCATCCTTTTCGGCCGACATCGATGATCGCGATGTTCGGTCGGGGGCGGCTGATAACGGTGACCAGAATCGACATGGCTTGGCGGAACTCGGGGCGGATGTCGGTATACCACCAATCCATCAATGCGTAGGAACCGGCTTGAACTTCGTCAATCCCCTCAACGTCACCGTTGATAATGTAAGTTCCGGTGCCGCCACCGCTGACGATTTGGACCGGGATTCCGGAATTCTCAATCAACCGGCGCGAATCTACCAAACCCTTCAATGCAGCGTGGGTTTTCTCGGTGCGTTCTTTTTCATCGCGCAAATCCACGACGTGACCTTCATAGCCTTGTAACCCAGCGAATTGGATGCCCGGCAAAGTTGATGCGAATCGAGCAAGCTCCAAGGCCGCTTTGCCAGGGGCAACCCCACACCTGCCCTGGCCAACATCCACTTCGATCAAGGCGCGAATTGTTGCGCCGGCGTTGGTTGCGAAATCAGAAATCATTTTCAGATTGTCGGCGCTGTCTGCTGCAACGATCGGATTGGCACGTTTCGAAAGTTCTATGAGCCGACGAACTTTGAGTGGGCCGACAATTTCATTCGCGATCAGAATTTCTTTTATGCCGGCGGTCGCGAGCACTTCTGCTTCGCCGAGTTTCGCGCAAGTAATCCCAACCGCGCCTGCATTCATCTGCATCTTCGCGATCGTCGTGCACTTGTGACTTTTAAAATGCGGTCGCAACTTCGCGTGACGGTTAGCGAAATGGCCGGACATCAACTTGATGTTCGCGCCAAGAGCATCCGCATCGACGAGCAGAGATGGAGTGTCGAGATTACTTAACACAGCACGAAGATAGGACTATCCAGAGGAGCTTGAAAGACGTTTTCGAATCAGCCTCGGACGTAGCTGTAAAATTGACAATACTCACGGGCTATGGCTACCTGAA
>JAQGOW010000451.1 GCA_028293405.1 Verrucomicrobiales bacterium | reverse complement strand
CGTTGTTAATCTTTGGGTTGAGCGACAAAGGTTTTTATTTCGTGGTGATCATGAGCTCCACGTCAGCGGTAGCGATTGCCACTGCGGACGGCATCCTCAATATTCCGCCCATTTACCTTCGCGCCGCGCGCACGTTGGGAACGCCGCCTTGGGCAATGTACGGACGCGTCATTGTTCCGGCTTCGTTGCCGAACGTGGTTACGGGTTTGAAACTTGGCTGGACCTTAGGATGGCACGGCGCGGTTTCCGCTGAGTTGATCAAATCGAGTATCGGGCTCGGATTCTTGCTCTATATGGGGCGCGAATTAAACGATGCCGCACAGGTGATCGGAATCATGATGATGACAATCGTGTTCGGCCTGTTCCTGGATCGTTTTCTATTTGGAATTATCGAAACGAAAATTCGTCGTCGTTGGGGCCTGACCGGTGAAGAAGACTTGAGCGCCTAATCGTCTACGTCCACCGTGATTAGTGTTCCTGAAACTCCTTGAACAAATCAAACGCTGGCGCGAGCAACTCTGACGGCTCCACTTCCGCCGGATCGCCGAGGTAGGCGCGGATGGTGTCCGGTTCGTTGTCGTTGACGGCCACAATCGTGGTCTTGCCCGGATTTTCCTGCATCATCTGCTGCACCCAGAAGAGCGCCTGGTTATGGTTTTCGAACGGGCCAACCAGAATCATTTTTGCCTGCATGATCACTTCAACGACCACCATAAATCCTCCTGAAATAATGTACCGCGTGAAACAGGAAACGCCACGGGGCGAGTACTAGTTTCCAACTAATCCCTTTTTCCACTTGCGCGATTGCGATTGCTGTTTCTGGCTGTGGCGAATAAATACATGGCAGCCTGCCTCATGAAACGAAGATATGTGCCCTGTCTCGTAACGTGGCTGTTGGTGTCTTTTGCGTGCTTTGCCACGACGATGACCTACGGCCCCGATCGCGTGTTCCAAATCGATGGAAAGAAAGTTTTTCCCATCGGCTTCACCACCCCGCCACCGCCTGACGGCAAAACGCCCAGTGGCAAAAACGGCATCCAGGAACTCGCCGACGCCGGAGCCACGTTCATGCGCACTGGTAAAGGGGATTGGAGCAAAAAGGAAATCGCGTTCGAGCAACAATACGAAGACGCCGCCGCCCGCAACGGCATGCACTGCCTGGTCTACCTTGGTGATCTCGCCAGCATTAAGCCCGGCGACAACCAGCGCGAAGCCATGCTGCGTGACGTGGTTAATCGATTCAAAAATCATCCCGGATTCGGTGCATGGAAAGGCGCGGACGAACCGGAGTGGGGCAATCACCCGCTGCAACCTTTGGTGCGCGTGCGCGAAATCGTGCGCGAACTCGACCCAAACCATCCAATGGTTCTGATTCAAGCGCCGCGCGGCACTGTCGAAAGCTTGCGCAAATACAATGTCACCGCAGATGTTGTCGGCGCGGATATTTATCCCATCAGCGTGCCGCCGGGAATTCATTCGCAGTTCAAGACCAACACCGAAATCAGCATGGTCGGCGATTACACGCGCATCATGGACAAAGTTGGCGAACACAAGATGCCCGTGTGGATGGTCCTGCAGATCGCGTGGAGCGGTGTGACGAAGCCGGGAAAAAAACTGGTGTTTCCAACTTTCAAAGAAGAACGCTTCATGACGTATGAAGCTATAATCAACGGCGCAAACGCACTGCTCTATTTCGGCGGCAACGTCCCAAAAGCAATGAACCGTCGGGATGCGGAACTCGGTTGGAACTGGACGTTTTGGAACAATGTCTTGCGACCAGTCGTCGCGCAGATCGGTAACAAAAGCCCGCTCTATCCCGCGTTGCTTCAAGCGAACTCGACGTTGCCGATTAAATCCAATGTCCCGGACATCGAATTCTGTGTGCGCGAAGTTGGTGACGAAGTTTTCGTGTTGGCCTGCAAACGAAATCGCGGCACCGCAACCGTCACGTTTAGCGGATTACCTGCAAACGTAAAATCCGGCACCGTGCTCTACGAAACCGGACGAAACATTAACGTCGTCAACGGTTCGTTTAGCGACCGCTTCGCGCAGTTCGACGTGCACGTGTATCGGTTGCAGTAGCGTCTCAACGTTCTTGGTTGTTCTTACGTTCGTAGCTCCCCGAATTAGCCCGCCCGGTGCCAAACGGCGCTTGCTGCTGACGAGTGCCGCTCATCGAGTTGGAATTTTGGCTGTGCTGGATATTGGTGCCGCTGGGATATTCGCCGGGATGTTCGACCCCGGGTTTAACCTTTTCCGTTGGCCCAGCGCCTGCGGGGTCGCTTTGAATCGAGCCTGGTTGCGAGTTCATTCGCGCCCCTTCGCTGCCGCCACCCTGTTGTCCGCAGCCAATCACCGCAGCAGCCAAACCAACAACTAACAAAATCTTTTTCATCCGTTCCTCCCAAAACAAATTCAGCCGCGCTCTTCGCAAAAGCAAGAGGCGGCCGGGAAATTCCCGACCGCCCCTTTAACACTACAACACAGCCTTAAGGCGTGGTGCGAGAGCCACCGCTGCCGGACGAACCGCCGCTGGATGTGCCAGCACCGGAACTACCCGCGCCGGAACTGCCCGAACCAGAACTGCCAGCACCGGAGCTACCGGAGCTGCCACTGCTGCTGGGTGAGCTGGACGAACTGCCCGAACCTTGCACCCCACTGCTGCTGTTCGTGTTAAGGCTTGAGCCCGAGCTCGAACCCGAACCTGACGGTTCATTGATGCTGCTACCGCGCGAACCCGATGATCCGCTGGACGAACCTCCCGAGGACATTCCGGATCCTGACGATCCTGATCCCGACGATCCGCTTCCGCCACTTCCCTGGTCGCTGCCACTGCAGCCGACCAACAATGCTGCTGCACCCGCTATCGCTAATAGTTTTTTCATAATTGGTTACCTTCCTTGCCAACAGTTGCTTCGCCCGAGGCCTTGTTCAATCGGTAGAATGCTGTATTCGCAGCAACTCGTTTCCTGCAAACGCTTCTCTGAATCAGTCCGCTCGATTTCTCCAAACACGCCTGAGTCCTCGCGCTGATTGCGGCTTCCTCTTTCGCAGAGCTTCGTTATCATTTAGCCATGCTCCGCCTGGTTCAAATCAAGCATCCCAAACGCGGCCGACAAGTAGCGATTGTTAACGGCAAAGCGCTCGTTCTCGTTGCTGAATACCAGTCGGTTTTCGAACTCGCGCTCGCCGCGATCGCTCTCAAAACATCTCTGAAGGACCTCGCCCAGACGAGCAACACCGCTGAAGAACTCAACTACGATCACATCTACAACGGCGAATCCGAATGGCGTTTGTTACCGCCATTTGATCATCCACACGAGGCTGCTCGTTGCTTGATCACCGGCACCGGCCTCACGCACGAAGCGAGCGCGGAAAACCGTCAGGCGATGCATTCAAAAGCCGACGCCGAATTGACCGATAGCATGAAGATCTATCGCTGGGGCGTCGAAGGCGGTCGGCCCGCAGCAGGCACGATCGGGGCGTCGCCCGAGTGGTTTTACAAAGGCAACGGCACCATTCTCCGTGCGCACAATGAAACTTTGGATATCCCGAATTTTGCCGATGACGGCGGCGAAGAGGCCGAAGTTGCGGGAGCGTATTTAGTCGATCCAAACGGGATTCCTCGCCGAGTCGGGTTTATGGTCGGCAACGAATTTTCCGATCACATTTTCGAGAAGAAGAATTATCTCTACCTCGCGCATTCAAAGCTGCGCACGTGTTCCATCGGCCCGGAAATTGTGGTTGGCGGCGGACTCGAAGGCTCACAAGGAACGGTAAAAATCGAACGCGCCGGAACCGCGATCTGGTGTAAACCGTTCAACACTGGCGAATCCAACATGTGCCACACGGTGACGAACCTCGAGCATCATCATTTCAAGTACCCTGCCCACCGCCGCGCGGGCGACGCTCACATTCATTTTCTCGGGGCGGACGTGTTCAGCTTCGGAGACGGTATAGCATTGCAGGATGGCGACGTGACGGAGATTCAACTCGAAGGTTTCGGCCGACCCTTGCGCAATCCTATTCGCATCGACAAATCGAAGCCGCAATTTGTGGGCGTTGAACCGCTGTAAAGTAGGTCAACTCTTCGCCTTCTTGGCGACGACATCGATCTCCACTTTGATGTTGTTCCACAACACGGATTGCACCGTCGTGCGCGCCGGAAGGACGGCGACATCCTTGAAAAAAGTTTTGTAAACGCCGTTGAAACGGTCGAATTCGGCGATATCAGAAAGGTGCACCGTGCTCTTCACGACATCATTCAACGTGCAACCGGCGGCTTTCAGGATTCGCTGAACGTGCGTGAGGACGAGATTCGTTTCTTCTTCGATCGTCCCGCGAACGACCTGTGCCGTTTTTGGATTAAGCGGCCCTTGTCCGCTCAAGTAGACCCAACCGTCGACTTCCACCGCAGCGGAGTAAGCGCCGGTGGTTTTTTCTTTTTCGGGATCGCGAATTTCGTTCTTGGCCATGACCGACTTTAGGAAGCGCCACGCCCCTCGTCAATCGGCGCTTCGCTATGGCCGCACTGAAGCCCTGAAGAACAGCACGTCGTTCGTGAGCGGAACCGTAATCGGCCGTTCAATCAACGTGCTGCTGTAATTCGTCTGCACTGGCGACCACGTGGCGAGGTCGGTCGTCGATTCAATCAAGTAAGTCACGTTGCTCTGCCCAATGAGGGAAAATTGCACGCCATCCTGGGTGTTGTTCAATGTCGGCATTGTGAATTGCGGCGCGAGAATTTCTGGATAGACCTGAATCAACGGCACCATCACCGTCGTAGCGTAATTGGTATTGGGCGGCGAAAATGCGCGCCAAACACTCGTCCCATCATCGGTCGCATAAAGGTTCCCAACATTATCCCACGCGACGTCCGTATACGAATTGGTCCCATCGCTGAAGGTCGTCACG
>JAQGOW010000441.1 GCA_028293405.1 Verrucomicrobiales bacterium | reverse complement strand
AAACTCTTTTTTACCGAATGAAAATCTTTATTGATAGCGCAGACGTGGACAAAATTCGTGAGGCATGGGACTGGGGTATCATCGATGGCGTCACGACCAACCCCAGTCACGTGGCAAAGACCGGTCGCAAACACATGGATGTCTATCGTGAAATCTTGGACATCGTCGACGGCCCCATCAGCTTGGAAACCATCTCGTTGAGCGCCAAAGAAATCGTCGATGAAGGTCGCGCTTTGGCGAAGATGCACAAGAACGTTGTCGTGAAAGTGCCGATCATTCGCGAAGGTTTGAAGGCGGTGAAACAACTGACCGCCGAAGGCATTAAGACCAACGTCACTGTTACTTTCTCCCCTCTGCAAGCGTTGCTCGCAGCGAAATGCGGCGCGACTTATATCAGCCCCTTTGTCGGACGTCTCGATGCTATCGGCCAAAACGGCATGGATTGCGTCCAACACATCCGCACCATTTACGATAATTACAATTTCAAAACGCAAATCCTGACCGCCGCCGTGCGGCATCCGCAGCACGTTTTGGAAGCAGCGTTGATTGGCTCGGACGTCGTCACGATGGCGTTCGATGTCCTCGAACAACTTTACTATCACCCGCTGACCGACATCGGCGTCGACATCTTCTTGAAAGATTGGGCGAAAGTGCCGAAGCCGTAAGTGGTCAATCGCGGCGTGAAACTTAAATTAGGATTTATTGGAGTAGGAGCGATGGGGTTGAGCCACGTGAATTCGTTCGCGCGGCTTTGTAGTGATAAGGTCGAGATTGCGGCCGTTTGCTCGTCCAATAAGGCGAACATCAAAAAGGTTCACGAAGTTGCGCCGAACACAAAAGTGTTCGACAACGAACGCGAGTTGATCGATTCGCGATTGGACGCGATCGTTGTTTCGACGCCAAACTTCACGCACGCAAAATTAGCGCAGGAAATTCTCGCCTCCGACAAGCACTTGTTTTTGGAGAAGCCGATCGGCATCACCGCTGACGAATGCAAACAAGTTGTCGCGGCAAGCGAGAAATCAGACCGCATCGTCATGGTCGGTCACGAACTACGTTACTCGCCGTTCTTCCAAAAGATGAAGGACCTCGTCGACGACGGTGAGGTCGGGACACCGCACATGGTTTGGTGCCGCGAATTTCGTGGGCCGTTCCAACCCAAATCCGGCAATTGGATCCAAGACGATCGCAAATCCGGCGGCACTTTAGTGGACAAAAACTGCCATCACTTCGACCTGATGAATTGGTGGGTCGGTTCGCGACCGAAATCAGTTTGCGCCTTCGGCGGCAACGCGGTTAATCGCGTCATCGAAGGTTCGCACCAGGGCAACGACCACGTCGCAATGAATTTCGAATATGCCAACGGCGTCCGGGGCACGCATCACCTTTGCATGTTCGCGTTGGATTTTCCGTGCGAAGATCTCGAAATGGGAATCATCGGCGACAAAGGTTTGTTGCAGACGCGCATTTCTGACATACAGATTTTGCAATGGAAACGTGGCGCGCAACAAACCGAACCCATCGTGCATAAAGTCAAAGCGAACTTTGGCGAAGGTTGGGGCAACCATCTCGGTTTCGACGAAATTCATCAGGAGTTCGTCAGTTGCATCTTAGAAAAGCGTCGGCCCTTAACGACACCGCGCAATTGCATCGACGGAACATTGCTTGCGATCGCCGGTGAAGAATCAATTCGTAAAGGTCAGATTGTCGAAATAGCTTAATTTTTTAATGAAGACTTACCCTCTGTATTTAAATGGCGAGTTCGTTTGGACGAGCAAATCATTGCCGGTAACGAATCCCGCGACCAATGAAGCGTTCGTGAATTACTCGGTCGTGGACCGGGTGCGGGTCGCACAAGCCGTTAAAGACGCGCAGGCCGCTTTTGATTCCTGGCGCAAGCTCACAGCGAAAGCGCGCGGTGAATTTTTGCACAAAATTGCCAACGAACTCGAAAAGCGCCGTGATGAAATCGCGCGCACGATTACGATGGAAAATGGCAAACCGCTCGCGCAAAGCGTTGGCGAAGTCGGCATGACCGTTGATCATTTACACTGGTTCGCCGAAGAAGGTCGTCGTGCTTACGGTCGAATGATTCCGCACCAAACCGATGGCAAACGCAACATGGTCATCAAAACTCCCATCGGAGTAGTGGCCGCGATTGCTCCGTGGAATTTCCCGCTGGTGCTTGCCATCCGCAAAGTGGCCCCTGCCCTCGCTGCTGGTTGCACAGTCATTTTGAAACCCGCGAGCGCCACGCCAATCTCTTGCATGTTGTTTGCGGAAGCTTGCCAAGCCGTCGGCCTACCGAAAGGCGTCTTCCAAGTTGTCGCCGGCAAAGCATCCGAGATTGCCGCCGAGTTCCTCGAAAATCCGCTTGTGCGAAAGATTACGTTCACCGGTTCGACGGAAGTCGGAAAGAGCCTCGTTGCCGGAGCCGCCGCGAGCCTCAAGCCATTGTCGCTTGAACTCGGCGGATTAAATCCAGTTCTGGTGTTTGATGACGCTGATCTCGACAAAGCCGTTGAAGGCACCATGATGGCCAAGTTCCGCAACACCGGCCAATCCTGCATCGCGGCCAATCGAATCTACGTTCAGTCTGGGATCTACGACAAATTCACCAAGGCCTTCGTCGAAAAAGCCAAGGCGCTCAAAACTGGCGATGGCTTCGAACAAGGCGTTGAAATCGGTGCGATGATTGACGAGAACGCCGTGAAGAAAGCCGCAGAACACGTCGAGGACGCGGTCAAGCGCGGCGCGAAATTACTTTGCGGCGGCAAACGTTTGGATCGAAAAGGTTATTTCTTCGAGCCTACAGTTCTGACCGACGTCCCAGCCGACAGCTTGTGCATGGGCGAAGAAACCTTCGCGCCTGTTGCGGCCATCACCAAATTCGAAACCGAACAGGAAGGCATCGACAAGGCGAATGCGTCGCAATTTGGTCTCAGCGCCTATGTTTTCACGCGCGACCTGAGCCGTACATTCAGATTGGCGGAGAACATCGAAGCTGGAATGATCGGCGTCAACGATGGTCTTCCGACCACCACAAACGCGCCTTTCGGCGGCGTCAAACAAAGCGGTTGGGGACGCGAACTTGGCAGCGAAGGCCTCGACGCATTCCTCGAAACCAAGCACATCTCAATTGCCGTCTAAAACACAACGGCGCATTATCTATTTCTAAATCTCAAATCAATAGTATGGACAAACCGAAGCCAGCAAATTTCCTCGCCAACGATTCCGCCAAATTCACTTACACGGAAAAATCCAGCCCGCAGTCATCGAACCTGAGTTTCCTCACATACGGCGTTTACGAACTGAACGGCCCGATCACCAGCGGCGCGCTTGCGCATCCCGGCGAAGAAGCCCTGCTCTTTTCGTGGAAAGGCGCGTGCGAAGCTCAAATCGACGGCAAGACCTACGCGCTCGACCATTACGACACTCTCTACATCCCGCGCGGCGCAACCTATCGCTTGTCGCAAACGCAAGGCAGCTCGAAAGTGATCGTCTGTCGCGCCACCGCTGACAAAACGCATCCGGTATTTCATTCGAGCTGGAAAGATTTCTCGAAGAACGAAACGCGCATCCGCCACCTCAAAGGCAAAGACGTGTTCCTGATGTTCGACGTCAGCGAAGGCGCAGACAAATTGATCGCGGGTTATACGATTTTCAAACCGCACCAGCGCTCGTATCCGCCGCACAATCACACCGACCAGGAGGAAGTTTATATCTTCACTCAGGGAAACGGTTCGATGGAAGTTTACGCGGACGAAGAATCAAAGAGCTTCGTGCGTTCCGTCAAGGAAGGCGATGCCGTGACCATTCCGCTGTTGAACTACCACCCGGTGTTCAGCCAGGAAGAGGAACTACATTTCATCTGGTGCATTGCTGGAAATCGCTATTGGGTCGGCGACAAAAACAAAGATTTCATGACCGGCAAAGTCGACAAGTTGACGACGTAATTTCGTAGCTAAACCAGTTACAAGAAAAGCCCGGCGCCTCAAATCGCCGGGCTTTTTTACGAGCGCGTTAAACAGCAGCGCTCGATGCCGTGACTTCGACGACAGTGCTGAAAGTTGATGCTTCACCGACCGTCCGTTTTGTTTCGGCAATCACCGTTGCGAACATTTTTTCTAGGTCATCAATATAGGCATCGTAGCTGAACTTCTCGTTCACCATCTTGAGCCCGTTCTCACCCATGCCGCGCGCTAACACCTTATCGCGCAGCAATCGCTCAAGCCGTTCCGCGTAAGCGGTGCAATCTCCAGCCGCGACGAGATAACCGTTCTGGCCGTCGACGAGCCAATCAGAAATTCCGCCGACATCAAAAGCCACAACTGGCAATCCGTAGCGCATGACTTCCATGCCGATCGTCGCAAACGGCTCCGGCCAAACCGAGCTAAGCGCAACGGCGGTACACTCCTTGTAAAACTCCTGAAGCTGTTCCTGCGGCACGAACCCCAAAAATTTGACGCGATCTTGCAACTCGAGTCGGACGCACAATTTTTCGCAATACTCCTTGTGCGATCCTTCACCTAAAATGATGCATTCAAATGGCATCGTCACCAACGCGAGCGCGCGCAACAAAACATCCACGCCTTTCCCTCGAATGATTTGGCCCGCGTACAAGATAAGGTTTTTTTCGCTGAAATTGCTGCGGATCGACGGGTCGCCTGGTCGCGGTACGGGCGGATGAATTTCGACCTTCCGCACGTCAAACCCGTTTCGCAAAAGTTCATTGCGCATGTATCTCGAAACAACGACCAATCGATTAAACCGCTGGTTCAACGCAATCTCCTTCTTTTTACCGAAGTAACTCACCCACTTTACCGGCAGGATTCCACCGCGTTTGCGTGCAATAACTGCTCCACATGGAAACATGCAATACGCCGACGCGGCACGTTTACACACTTGCCGCGTGAAGTAATTATACTTGTAACTTCGCATGCAATAGATGTCGTGGTCATGGATCATGCGTACGAGGCCAACGCCCGACCGCAGCAACGTTTTGATCACCTCTAGATCGGCCATTTTGTGCACGTAAACGATGTCCGGCCCAAACGCCGCCAGCGCACTCTCAACCGACTTCGCAACGTCGCCGTTCAACGCAAATTTTTGCGCGAACGTCGCATTCCATCTCTCCTCCGCTTTGCCAGTCGATTTGCCGTGAATGATGCCAACGCAATGCCCGCGTCGTTTGAATTCCGTAGCCGTCAGATAAAGATTTGCCTCCGCGCCAGCCATCGCGCCGAAGCGCTCGTGAACGAACAAGACTCTCATTTGTTGCCTGCACCTTACCCGCAATCACGGTCGAGTCGGAACGGTGGATGCCACGAACAATTGCTGCTAGTAATCCCGATTGGAAAACCAAGCCAGACCCGATTGTCGCTGCCGGTGCGTGTTTTATGCTGGCGTCGTCATATGAAACAAAACGGCGGCTCCCAACTCTCCCACGAACTCAAAGACCTTGCGGAACAAGCCGAAGCGCTCGTCGGCGGTGGTGGCGGAGAAGATGCGCAAGAAAAAGCAAAAGAAATTCGTGACCGCCTGGCCGCCGCGGTTGAAGCGATTCAAGAAACGTTCGGTGTAGTTGAAGAACGCGCCGGTGAAGGCCTCAAGCAAGTCGACAAAAGCATTCGCGAAAATCCGTATCCTGCCCTCGCCATCGCGCTAGGTGTCGGGGTCGTCGCCGGTCTGCTGCTGAAACGTAACAAATAATTTTATGTTTGGTCTCGCCACTACTGGATTCGGCTTTTTTTCGTCAATCCGCCGGGTGTTCGACAACGCTGTGGGGTCCTTTCACAGCCGCATCGAACTCGCCGTCGTCGAACTGCAGGAAGAACGCGACCGCGCCATCAACATTATCGTCTGGAGCGGCGTGTTGTTGTTCCTCGTATTTTTGGCAATCATCGCCTTCACCTTTTGCGTGATCGTCGCGTTCTGGCAATACGCGGTCTGGGTCGGCCTGGGCTTTGGGGTATTCTACCTCATTGGCGCGACGGTCGTCGCGACCGTCGTCCGCAAACGCCTGAGGGCACCGCTCTTCTCGGAAACGATCAGTCAGCTGAGAAAAGATCGCGAATGGCTCTCGCCGCCGCG
>JAQGOW010000428.1 GCA_028293405.1 Verrucomicrobiales bacterium | reverse complement strand
TAGAACCTCCGGGCAGCACCTGATAGTCTTCTAGGTGACCTGCCGGGCACAAACAATGAAAGTGTGCCCGGGTCACAGGTTGAATTATGGATGTCTTGAGACATGAACTCTGATGCCGCGCAATGTTTGGCGGATGGCAACCTGCGATTGCAGGGGCAACTGCTTGCCCGCGTCGATCAGTATTCCATGGCTACGGCTTTACAAGAAGCAGAAGAACTGGTCTCGCATCAGCGTTCCATGCTGTCCTTCGCCACACGCATGGCTGGTTTAGGAAGTTGGGACTACGACATCGTCAACGACAAGCTCCATTGGTCCGAGGAAACCGCCCGAATTTTCGGCCTTCCTGCTGACTTCAAAAACGTCACGATCGAAACGTATCTTAGCTTCATCCACCCCGACGATCTGCCGACCGTGCTGGGAATGCACGAGCGCACCAGCAGGCAAGGCGGCCCTATCGATTTGGAGTATCGCATCCGTCGCGCCGACGGCACCGAGCGCTCCGTCGTCAGTCGCGGTGAAACCATTCACGACGCCAACGGCAAAGCAATCCGCCGCTGCGGCATGGTGCTGGACGTCACCACCCAGAAAAGCGCCGATTCGGCAGCGCAGGAAAGCGGTGACCGCTTCCGCCAGTTGGCCGAGAACGTCAGCACCGTCTTTTGGATTTCCGATTGGCCGTCGCACAAAATCACTTACGTTAATCCCCATTTTCAAAAAGTGTTTGGCAAAACATGCCAAAGCTTGCTCGAAAATCCCCAAAGCTGGATGGACTCGATTCATCCAGAAGACGTCGAGCGCTGGGTTGCCGCTCAACCGAAATTAGCCACCGACACCTTCGACGAAACCTATCGCATCGTCCGTCCTGACGGCCAGGTTCGTTGGATTCGCGACCGCGCAAATCCTGTCCGCGACAAGAACGGCAACGTTTGCCGAATCGTCGGCACCGCTCTGGACGTCACGGAAAAAAAGCGCAGCGCACAACGTTGGACTACCCTTTCGCGTCTGGGCCGCGCGCTCAACTCGGCAACGTCGGCCAAAGAAGCCTCGCAATTTATCGTCGAAGCCGCTGACGAACTTTTCGGTTGGGAAGCAGCCACCCTCGATTTGTATGATGAGCAATCGGACATCGTCGCGTCCATCCTGACCATAGATACGATCGACGGCCAACGCACGTCGCTGCGTCCGTCCAGAAACTGGTCGCATCCTTCAAAGCTCGCCCGCACTGTCCTCGCAAAAGGCGCGCAGCTCATTTTGCGCGAAGCCAACAACGCACCCGATTCGCAAACGCACCTGTTCGGCAACTCGCAACCATCCCGATCGTTGATGCTGGTTCCAATCCGCCAGGGCGAACTGACTATTGGAATCCTTTCGATCCAAAGTTACCGCGTCAACGCTTACACCCAGGCCGATCTTGATTTGTTCCAAATGTTCGCCGATTACGCGGCGGGCGCGCTGAACCGCATTGCCGCTGAAGAAGAACGCAGTCGCGTCGAACAACGTCTTAAAGAACAGGCTGCGCTGCTCGACATCGCGCAGGACGCGATCTTGGTCAAAGACCTCGAGGATCGCATTATTTATTGGAACAAAGGCGCCGAACGTACTTACGGCTGGACCGCCCTTGAAGCCGTCGGTCGCAAAGCCGCCACGATCCACAAAGACCACGCCAAGTTCTGTGAAGCCATGGACGGCGTGCTCAAACACGGCGAGTGGACCGGCGAAATGACGCAGCAAACCAAAGACGGCCGCGAACTCATGGTGCAGGTCCGGATGACTCTCGTTCGCGACATCAACGACAATCCCAAAGCCATTCTTGCCATCAACACCGACGTGACCGACAAGAAGCGCCTCGAAGAACAAATCCTGCGCGGCCAACGCCTCGAAAGCATCGGCACGCTCGCTGGCGGCATCGCTCACGATCTCAATAACGTCCTCGCGCCCATCTTGATGTCCGTCGAAATGCTGCGCCAGATGATAAAAACCAAAGAAGGCCAGGCAATCCTCGACACCCTTCAAAGCAGCAGCCAACGCGGCGCCGATCTCATCAAACAAGTGCTCTCCTTTGCCCGCGGCGTCGAAGGCAAACGTGGCCCGGTCAACATCCGCCACCTAGCGCACGATCTCGAAAAAGTTGTCCACGACACCTTCCCGAAAAACATCCTGCTAAAGATCGAAGCGCCGAAAGATCTTTGGACCATCGAAGGCGATCCCACTCACATCCATCAAGTCTTGATGAACTTGTGCGTCAATGCGCGCGATGCCATGCCCGATGGCGGCAGACTCACCGTTAACATCACAAATATCGTCATCGACGAGGCCTACGCGCGCATGAATCCGGACGGCAAATCCGGACCGCACGTCCTCATCTCGGTCGAAGACGCCGGCATGGGTATTCCCGCGTCGATTCGAAATAAAATTTTCGACCCTTTCTTTACCACCAAAGAAGTCGGCAAAGGAACAGGTCTCGGACTCGCCACCGTTCTGACCATTGTCAAAAGCCACCGCGGCTTTATCAACGTGTATAGCGAACCTGGCAAAGGCACGCAGTTTAAAATCTATTTCCAGGCCAGCCCGAATCAGGTGGTCACCGAACAAATCGCCAACGAACAAAACCAATTGCCACGCGGCAACGGCGAACTAATTCTGGTCGTCGACGACGAAGACGCAATCCGCAGCATCACCGAACAAACTTTGGAATGCTTCGGTTATCGCACCCTCACCGCTTGCAATGGGGCCGAAGCCGTCGCGCTCTACGCGTTACAGCCGACCGAAATCTCCGCGGTGCTCACTGACATGATGATGCCGATAATGGACGGTCCCGCTGCCATCGTCGCGCTCCGCGCTATCAACCCTAACGTCAAAATCATCGGCTCCAGCGGCCTGGGTGCAAACGATGGGCCGGCCAAATTGATCAGCGGCGGAGTTCACGAATTCGTCGCCAAACCCTACACCGCCGAACGCCTGCTCAAAGCCCTCGACAAGGTGATTCGTCAAACAACCTAATCAGTCGTCGCAATCGCGCCTTCCGAATGCCCTTTGCCATCGGGGCAAACCCCTGTTACTGTTACGCGGTTTTACCGACATGCGTACATCTTCCAAAAAAACCTCTAAGGTCGAGGTCATGCACGACAAGCAAAACGAACGCGACCATCGCAATCTGCGCATCGACAAAGTGGGCGTTCGCGGGCTGCGCTTCCCTATTCAGATTCGTGACAAAGAAAAAGTCGTGCAAAACACCATTGCGACGATTGGAATGTTTGTCGACCTGCCGCATCACTTCAAAGGCACGCACATGAGCCGCTTCATTGAAGTGCTCAATTCGCACGGCAGCATGGTTCATGTCGAAAATATCACTGACATCCTCCACGCCATGCAGCTCAAGCTCGACGCTGCGACCGCGCATTTGGAAATGGAGTTCCCCTACTTTCTCACCAAAAAAGCGCCAGTGTCCGGCATAGCAAGCGTCATGGATTACACGGCGCGTTTCGATGCGACCGCTTGCGGAAAGGACATCGATTTTGTGCTCACGGTCAAAGTCGGCGTTACAACCCTGTGCCCCTGTTCCAAAGCAATTTCAAAATACGGCGCCCACAATCAACGCGGCC
>JAQGOW010000420.1 GCA_028293405.1 Verrucomicrobiales bacterium | reverse complement strand
GACCATCGCATCGGTGAGGCTGCGGATCATTTCTTGTTTTTGCTTAGGCGTATAAACGCCTTCCAGGAGTTTTACGTTGATTAATGGCATATGGTTCCTTTTTGTGATTGGCCGCTTTTGTCATCTAGAGCACGCGGCGACCCGCACGTACCCTGAGCTCGCAATATTCAATTCGTGCGAACTTGATAAAACTTTGCGAAGACAATTGCGCGCCCGCGTCTGCGATTGCGACCGCGAGTGTTTCTCTCGTTAGTCGGACAAGGCGTGAGTTGCATGGGTCACAGCGCCACCAGCTCGAAGCGCAGCCGCAACCATCGCCGTCTCCGTTAGTTCGGCTTCGGTTGCGCCGGCTTTACGCGCGTTGGCGGTGTGGATCTCGATGCAGTAGGGGCACTGCGTGGTCATCGCAACAGCCACCGCGATCAGCTCCTTGTACTTCACTGGCACGGCGCCATCGGCGACCGCCGCTTTGTCGAACGCCCAGAAGGCTTCCATTACCTTTGGCGCGAGGGCGCTCATCTTTTTCAACCGTCCGAGATTTTCTTTTTTGTACATATCGTTCCTTTCTTCTGATTGGTTCTAGTTAGCTCCTGCGCGACGGACGTGAACTTCCAGATAGTCGGACAACACCTCCGTCTCGTTCGCACGCTTGGATGTGTTGAACTCGGTCTGGAGTTCAATGAGCTCGCTGAGCAACGCCAGTTGCCCCACCGGTTTCAGCGCATCGAACGCTCGCGCCGTTGGGCCGTAATAGCGGCGAAAGAAATTCACCGTTTCCGATGGGTCAAACGGATACACCATCCGTGCTGTGCGCCGTGTCACTTGTAGGTCATCGCCATGTCCCTGAAAACGCGCGCGCACGATCTGTTCATCTCCCCACAACAACGGCGAAGGGAAACCTGGCGGCGGTGGAACATGGCGCGCAAAAACGGCAAAAACTTTCCCGAGAAAACCATCTGGCGTCCAGTTGGCCAAAGCAATCAAACCTCCGGGTTTCACCACGCGGCGCAGCTCACTGACAATCCGTTCCGGCCGCGGCGCGAACATCACCCCATACGTGCTGATAGCCACGTCAAAGTTCGCCTCCCCATAAGGCAGGTATTCGGCATCGCCCTCGGTGAATTCGATATGCAGATATTCCGAACGTGCCCGTTGCCGTGCTTGCGCGATAAGATTCGACGCAATATCGATCCCATACGTGACACAACCCCGACGCGCTGCAAGCGTCGCAACGTTGCCGTTCCCGCACGCGACATCCAACACCTTCATGCGCGGCTGCAAGTTCAGCCGGGCGACGAATTGCTCTTCTTCCGGCAAAATATATTTTGCGATTTGCCCGAAGTCCCCGGTTTCCCAAGTCGCCTTGTGCCGCGCTTTGATCCCGTCAATGTGCGATGCCGGTTTGTCCAGATTCACAGTTCTGTTAGCAATAGTTTCGATACTCATATTGATGTCCTCGCGACGTTCATCGCCGCGACATACCTTATTGCTAGAGGCGTGCCAAACTGTTGGGTTATTTGGATGCGGCTGAAGCCGAGGAGTTTACACAAGTCGGCAGGTCACATGACTCTCGCGAAATTTCGTGAGTCTCGAAATATCGCGAGCGCCTTTCGCGGAATTCCGTGAATTCGCGCCGCCTAAGCGCGACGCTCAATGCCGAGCGCCTTCATCCGCGATGTCAGTGTGGACGGCGGGACACCAAGTCGGCTCGCGGCACCGTCGCGACCGGAGATTTTTCCACCACATTGTTTGAGCGCCCGTTCGATATTCGAGCGCTCGAATGATTCCAATTCACTGGCACTGACGATGCGCCCATCACTTTCCAAACGCGTCGCGGTCGGCACAGCTTGTTCCGCCACTTGCGGCATTGCGCGATTGAGGTCCAGCTGCAGTCCACTCGAAAAAATAATCGCGCGCTCAATCACGTTCTGAAGTTCGCGCACATTTCCTGGCCACGGATATTCCTGCAATCGCCGCAAGTCATCATCAGGAAGCGGATCGATGCGGCGTCCCATTCGGCGCGCAAGCTGCTCCGCGAACGCACGCGCCAGAAGCGTCACGTCCCTGCCCCGCTCACGCAATGGCGGCACGCGCAACGGAAAAACATTCAGCCGATAAAACAAATCTTCGCGAAATTTTCCGCCGCGCACCATTTCATCGAGATTGCGATTCGTGGCCGCGACCACCCGCACATCCACTTTGCGCGTCCGTGCGCTGCCAATCGGCTCGAACTCACCTTCCTGCAAAACCCGCAGCAACTTCGCCTGCAAATCCAGCGGCAACTCGCCAACTTCATCGAGAAAAATCGTCCCACGATCCGCTAGCGCAAACCGGCCTTCCCGCCTGCTCGTCGCTCCGGTAAACGCCCCGCGTTCATGGCCAAAAAACTCACTCTCCATCAACGCCGCCGGAATCGCCGCGCAATTCACTCTCACCAACGGCTTGTCCTTGCGATTTCCTGCCTGGTGAATCGAACGCGCAATCAATTCCTTGCCCGTGCCGGTCTCGCCAAAGATCAGCACCGTCGCATCCGTTGCCGCCACGCGTTGGAGCGACTCAAACAACTCCTTCATCGACGCGCTCGCCCCAAGGATTTCTCCGAGCCCCGAGATATCTCGCACGCTTTCGCGCAAGTACTCGGTCTCCTCGGCGAGCATTGCGATGCGGCGCTCGGCCGCGATGCGCTCATCGACATTCCGCAAAATGACGGTGTGAAAATTTTGACTGCGATTCGTAAAACGCGAGATCGTCGCCTCGGCCGGAAATACCGACTTGTCCCACCGCAACACAGGAAAACTATGTGGCACCCACAGCTGTTGCTGCGTCGCGGTTTTCGAGTCTACCTCTTTGACAAAGTTCTCAAATTGCGCCGCGCTTTCCGCCGGTAAAAAATCCCGGAAATTTTCGCCGACCAAATCCTCACGAGTGCAACCAAACAGCCGTTCCGCCGCTGGATTCACCCGAGTCATGCAACCATTGGCGTCCAGAACCACCACCGCATCCATTGCGCTGTCCAACAATGCCGAAAGCTCCTCTTCGCGCACGCGCACTTCCAGCTCCTGCTTCAATCGCCGTTGCTCTGCCGCTGCCCGTGCCGCAAAAATTTCAAACAACGAAAGCAACCGCGTATCTGCCGGAAGCACCTTCGTGTCCAGCACTGACAAATGTCCCATCACCTCGCCTCGCGGATCTAACAACGGCACCCCCAGATAACTCACCGCCGACAGGTCCATGAAGTTTTTCGCGGAGGGATACAGATCAACCAGCCGCTCCGGGATGTGAACCAATTTTTTCGACTCCACCACCGGCTCGCAGGCGGTGCCAGTGATTGAATATTCGAAATTCTCAATGTATTTGCCGTTCAACCAAAACGCCTGCGCGCGCAGCCGTTGTGATTCAGGTAAATATTCGGTGACCCACGCCCCCGCTGTTCCCATCACGCTGGCAAGGTTCCTGACCAGCGCGCGAAAAAATTCCGCACCAGTTTCCGATGCCGTCCCTTCTACAACAAGACGGAGGGCGGTCTGTTCAGAAAGGACTTTTTTCGAATGCTTCATAGTCAACCCTGAAGGGGCAAGCTGCGTCGCGATGCTATTCCTGTGCCTTTTTTGCCGCAAGTGTCATTGTGTAGTGACGTTTGCTCTTGCCGCACTTCGGTTTACCACTGCAGCGGCTACGTTATAATGTAACCAACCTTCCCTGCCCGCGTCTGACTATTCGACCCCGGTGGTATTTATTACGCTTACATTGTGAAAACCAAATCAATCCTGCTCACTTGTTTCCTGGCACTGTTTAGTTGTCTCGCGCACGGCGCACCAGCCAAACCAAACGTCATCTTCATCCTCGCCGACGATCTTGGCATCGGCAACGTCAGTTGCTACGGCGCCGACAACTTCAAGACGCCCAACCTCGACGCCCTCGCCAAAACCGGCCTGCGCTTCGACCATTCCTATGCCGCTCCCCTGTGCGGTCCATCTCGCGCGTTGCTCATGACTGGCCGCTACGCTTTTCGCACCGGCATGACCCGCAACGACACCGGCAACTTCCTCAAGCCCGCCAACGAAACGATGATGCCCGTCATCCTCAAACAAGCCGGCTACGTCACGGCGCAATGTGGCAAATGGGCTCAACTGCCGCTCGAACCTGGCGACTGGGGCTTCGACGAATACCTGCGCTTCCAGGGCAGCGGAAAATACTGGAACACTCAAGCCGGAGCCAAAACCTATACTCTCAATGGCAAA
>JAQGOW010000402.1 GCA_028293405.1 Verrucomicrobiales bacterium | reverse complement strand
ATCGGGAACTGGCACGACGAACATTAGTTGGTTTATCGATGGGTTCCGAATTGCTTCAGTGACGAACGCGTTCACACCCGCCGATGGCACGAACATTTCCATCGGGTATTTCGATGCCTTCCCGAGTGTCGCCGCGACGAACTTTGAGTTTGGACTGGTTTCGAATCTTAAGGTGGAGAGCTTCACGGGTGCGGGTGTCGCGCCGACGATTACGTCGCAACCGGCCAACAAAACCGCGACGGCGGGCACGACCGCCGCTTTCAGTGTGGCCGCGACGAGTCCATCGACGTTGCGATATCAGTGGCAGAAAGACGGCGCGAAATTGGTTAACGGTGGAAATGTGAGCGGGGCAACGACAGCGACGTTGTCGCTCACGAGCGTGGCCTCCAGTGACGCGGCGTTCTATCGTTGCATCGTATTAAATAATTCCAGTTACACGATCAGCAGCACCGCCGGCCTAACGGTGGGCACTGTCGGTCCGTCGATTGCCACGCGCCCAATTTCGGCCCCATCCATTGCCCCAATGCAAGTCACGCACAACGAGGGGAGTGTTGGCACGGTTGCTTTCCAATGCAGTTCTTCCGCAGGCAAGACCTACCAAGTGCAATACACCGATGACCTGGCATCAAGCAGTTGGACGAATCTCGGAGATCCGATCGTTGCGAACAGCGACTCCATCAGCATCAACGACGTTAGCCCGTCGCAAACGCAACGGTTTTATCGCGTGATTGTCGTCTCTCAATAAATCACCAGCTCGGGAGGAATATTAACACAGTGGCGCAGCCCTCGTGCTGCGCCACTGTGTTTTTGATTGCGAAAATGCGCACGCACATGCCACTCTCGCCGCACAACCAACAACCAAAGGGAATATGGCTACGTTTTACTCAATCGATGGATCGCGACCAACGTTCCAGGAATTCTGGTGGGGCTCGAAAAATCCACTCACTCTGCTCATTGCTGCAGTCGTTAAAACCCTACGAATCAAAATCCCGTGTTCTTCCGACGACGCGAACGTTGATTCGCCCCGTTCATTTGTAACCGAAACTCTGCCGCCGGAATTGGAACAAAAGTTCGGGTTGCTCGCAGCGCAAATTGAGGCAATGGGATTTTGCGATCCGGTTTATCACTTCATCGAAGACCATAACACTCAGTCGCGAATAGCTTGGGCGACATTTCGGCACGTGTCCGGGCAGCATTGTGCGCGAATACATTATCGATATTGGGGCAAGGTGCAGAAAACGGAGCGCGCGCTGTTTCCAATGTTCATCACTGCATTTCCAAACGGGACGTTTTTGGTCTCATCCTCGGGTAAGCCCGACGTGGCCGCGCCTGCGAGTGTGCGGATGAACCGGATGCAGAACGCGCCGCTCGACTCGTTGTGGTCGCGACACGAGCAATTGGCAACAGAGCTCAGCGCTCCCGAAGGTTGTTTGATGGTAACCATCCGTGACGAGGTAATTGAGATCACTGAGCGTCTGCATGAAACGCAGAGAGATTTTCACCTCGCTCGGAAATTTTTCCGGCCGTTGACGCAAAAGCAATCCAAAGAAGCCGAGGACACCGCGATGCGCGTCGAGCAAGCGCGCGCATTGGGGCAGCAGTATCCTGAAGTGATGGTGGAACTTGGCAAATTGCAGGACGCCAAGGCGAGCTGGGCTTCGGTTCTTTGGTTACTCGCCATTTCCATGGCAGTCTTTATCGGCGCAGGCGGAAAACAGTGGAGTTGGAAGGTGACGTTTGCAGTAGTTCCCATTTTGCTTTTCCACGAAGCGGGACACTGGCTGGCGATGCGGTTGTTCGGTTATCGCAACCTGCGAATGTTTTTCATACCGATGTTCGGCGCGGCGGTGACGGGCCGCCATTGGAATGTGGCCGGGTGGAAAAAGGCTTTGGTGTCTCTCGCTGGCCCATTGCCGGGAATCATGGTGGGCGTGGGTTTGACGGCTGTTGCGTTGATCACCGGCAACGCAAACGTCCGTTTCGCCGCACTGATGTTGCTTATTTTGAATGCGATCAATCTGGCGCCACTGCTTCCATTGGACGGCGGGCACTTTTTGCAATCGACGTTGTTTTGCCGGAATCGCTGGCTCGATTTGATTTTCAAGCTCGTTGCGATTTTAGGACTGATCGCCGCAAGCCTGACCGGCGTCGCGCCGTTCATGAAATTTGTCGCAATCGGAATCGCAGTCGGCTTGCCGCTGCAATTTAAACTTTCGAAAGCGACAGATCAATTTCGCTCCGCGCCTATACCTCCTATGTTGCCGGGCGAAGACAGAATTTCGGCATCCACAGCGGCGCCGTTGATTGAAGCGGTAAAAGCAGCGCTCCCGAAATCGGCAACGAACAAGACGGTAGCGCAATGGGTGATCAACCTTTTCGAGAACATTAATGCGCGACCGCCCGGAGTTGTCGCGACGATTGGGTTGCTGATAGTTTATGCGGGCAGCTTGGTGGTTTCAACGGTATGCATCACTCTGCTGGTTGTCGCGGGCACTGGCAGCGTGCGCCAGTTTATCGCGCGCGCGGCGATGCAACCGAAACATTCGCTCGCCGCGAACGGCTACTCCGTGATCAAAGGCGAAAGAACACCGACGCATCTGAACCCACCACGAGAACTTGTGGTGGCGAATTTCAAAAAAACGGCGGAGGCCACTCAGTTGTTCGAGGCGACAACAACATCGCTTCCGCCGAACACGGCGTTATTGCAGTTCGGCGATTCAGTTGTGTTGAGTTTGCCGGCGCACGACTCGTCGCGGAGCAAGTGGTTCGACCAATTCCAAACTGCGACGACCAATACGTACGCGGTGGTTAGCAACAACACTGTGACAGTGTCATTGATGTTCCTCGCTCCCGATACGACGGCCGCTTCAAACCTGGAAGTGGAATTGAACGATTATTCGACGTGCTCTGCATCGATGAACATCGCGCCACCATGGGATGAGTCGGCGACAGCAGCTGAATCAAGCCACCGCGAGAGGATGCGGCACCTGTGGTGCGAGTTCGACCAACGCGTGACCAGAGTGTGGGACAACCCAGCGCTGATGGCGTTGGGCAAACAAATCAGTTCAGCGTCGCGCCGTGGCGATATGGACAAAGTCGCCGAGTTGGAGAAAGCGCAAGACGCGCAGATGAAGGAATTGCAGGCTGCGGCACGCGAAAAGTTGAAAGCTGAATATCCGCAGGGCGAAACGGCGGAGCTTTTGGCGTTGAATTTGGAACTGGCAAACACGTCGCCGACCAATCGTGTGGCACGGAAAGCTTTGCATGCAAAGGTCGCGGAACATCTCGGCGTTGCGTCCCAAACAACAGCTCCGCGAATGACTACGTTTTTGATTCAGCGCACCGGACTCATCATTCAGATCCCATATGCGACCATCTCCGATCCTCAATACACATTGCCGGCAATGATGCGTTGGTTGTCGGCGCAGAAATGTGCGTCGTTCAAATACGATTTGGTCGAAGGCTACGGAATGGACGACTAGCGCGGCGGGCTCGTGCGCGATTGCCAGCGCACTTTGTCGCTCAGGAATAGTTGGTCGGGCAGGAAACCGACCGGCGCTTTTGTCAGCGGGAAATTATTGGGCAGACCTTCGTATTGCCCTTTGGTCAAATATTGCGTCCACGCATCGGAGACAAATCGCTCCCAGCTTTTTTCTTCAATGACCATGTGCGACAGAAATTTTCTGTCGGTCGTGCGTTGGGTCAGATAGATGGCCTGAACCTTCTTGATGTTTGTCAGTTGATAGAACTGCTCGTCATCGTTGGGAGTCGTCCATGCGCACTGACGATCGCCATACCATGCGACAGCCCAAGGGACGTCACTCATCATTAATTCGTTTGGATTCATCCAGTGCGCGGCGCGTTGGATGAAATTTGGGAAGTAGGGCGATGTCACTGGGTACGTTGGCGGTGGGAGGAACGTGAACACATATGGCAGACAGCAGATCGCTACGAAGAAAGCAGTCATGACAAACCGCAATTCGAGGTTTGCAGAGCCGACTTGTTCCAACAGGATAAAGAATAGCGCGGCACCAAACATAAATATCAGCGGCGCGAACACGATGAGGAGATTGTCGGTGTTAATTACCGGCGAATCCGTCGTCAGGTGCGTGCGACTGAGCGCTTCGATGGCGACAAATAAAATCAGGGACAAGACGACGAAAAATCTGAGGCGCGACAACCCGGGGTTGCGGAAAGGGAGTAGCAAGCCAACGAGAAAAAATGCCGTCACCCAACTTCCGCCGAGGCGAGGGAGATCATTTTGCAAGATGTCGCGGCAATTGGTGAAGAATTTTTCAGCAAAATCTTGCGGTTCAAGCAGCCCCATTCCAACAGTAGGATCCATGGACCGTTCCATGCGGTCTTCGGTGAAAGCGGCGGTGCCTTCGTAAATCGAAAATCCGGCGGTGCCGAACCATTTACCGCTGAGTTGATAATTGCGCACCAGCCACGGTGAAATCACAGCAAGGGAAACAACGGTCACGGTGGCGATGAGCAGGATTCGCGAGCGGGTGAGAAACGCGCCCATCACGAAAAGCACGGGTGCGAGGAGTAAAATGAAAGAGTAACGCGTCAGTCCTGCCACGCCGATGAGCAACCCGAGAAGGATCGCGAAAATGAACATGCGTTTTGTGCGCGGAATCTCTTTGCGATCCTCGTCGTCGATCAACCACATGGCCCAGGTAATTCCGAGAACAACCACGACGAGCAGCATCGTCGAAAGTCCCGAAACCGAAAAATGCCAGAACACTTCCGCAGCAGCGAACAACCCCGCGCTTAACCACGCGACCGGCGGATCAAACATGCGCCGCGCGAGTTTGTAGAGCAGCACGACACTGAGGAAGAACAGCGCCTGGTTGAAGAGGCAGATCCAAAGTTCCGGTTGAAAACTGGCGAAGTTTTTTTGTTGGGCGGCAAAATGAAACGGCAGGATTTTCATCAGGCCCGCGAGCAACGTCGGATAAACCGGCGGGTTGCTGATGTCGGCCATGGAAACCTCCCAGCGCGGTATGGAATTGGTGTTGGCCGTTTCAACTAAATGCACCGCGAGCGGTCGGATGAATTGGGTAGTGAACCCGCGACCATCGGCGATGTTATGCGCCACTTGTGCGGAGTCCATCGCTTCCTGCGTGTTGAAGTTACGATAGGCGCGCATGTCGTAGCACATCGCGAGCGCACCAAAAGCGAGGATGATGGCGAAGAATTTTAAGACGCGTGCGCCAGTGCCAGCTTCTAAACTGTGGATAATGTCCTGGAGTCGCATGCGATCAGTGGCTGCGGGTGCGAGTTGCGTGTTTACCATCCATGGCCTGACCGCACGTTAGTAGACGAAAACTCATGTCGCGAGGAAAATGTAGCTCACAAATCCTGTAGTTTGTATTCGATAAGTTTCCGATGCAGCGTGCGGCGGCTCATGCCGATTTTCTTCGCCGCAGCGGTGCGATTTCCCTCGCACTCTTTTAATGCACGGACGATCAGTTGTTTTTCCGCTTCGCTGACGGTCATGTCCGACGGAGCGACGAGCTTCGTGCTTGTTGGAACGGAGACATTGGACGTGCGCACGGTTGGTGGTAAATCGCGCAACACGATCTTGTCACCTCGGCAAAGAACGACGGCGTGTTCGACGGCCGTGCGAAGTTCGCGCACGTTCCCCGGCCAATGGTAATTGATCATCGCATCCATCGCGTCGGGCGTGAATTCAGTCACCATCTTGTTGTTCTCGGTCGCGAATTCGCGCAGGAAAGCTTTCGCCAAAAGCGGAACATCGGTCGCGCGCTCACGCAAAGGAGGCAGAACGATTTCGACAACGCGCAAACGAAAGAACAGATCCTCGCGGAATTTACCCGCTTTAACTTCCGCTTCGAGATTGCGATTCGTCGCAGCAATCAGACGAACATCCGCCGTTTGCGTTTTATTCGACCCAACGCGTTCAAACGTCCGTTCCCCAAGGAACCGCAACAACTTCACCTGAATCGACGAATCAATCTCGCCGATTTCGTCGAGGAACAATGTGCCACCCTGGGCCGTTTCGATGCGTCCAATGCGTCGTTCGTGTGCGCCAGTGAACGCGCCTTTTTCGTGCCCAAACAACTCACTCTCGAGCAACGTCGGAGCGAGCCCGGCGCAGTGAATCGTCACCATGGTTTGGTTCGCGCGAGGGCTGAGTTGATGAATAGCTTTGGCGATGAGCTCTTTCCCTGTGCCGCTTTCGCCGAGCAGCAGAACCGTCGCGCGAGTAGGCGCAACCTGCCGGACGACATCAAAAATCTCCTCCATCGCTGGCGATTGCCCGACGATGTTTTCCATGCCGAAACGCGTATCGAGTTGTTGGCGCAAGGTGACGTTCTCAGCCTCCAACTTGTGTTGGCGCAATGCTCGCGCGATGCGCATTTCAAGTTCGTCGATTTGCAGACGACCTTTCGCGATGTAATCGTCCGCGCCGCGTTTCATGGCGTCGACGGCGAGTTCCTCGGAACCGTAGGCCGTCATCAAAATACAAATCGGCGGTTTCGCCAGCGACTTGGCGCGGGCGATGAGTTTCATCCCGTCTTCTTTCGGCAAGCGAAAGTCCGTTAACAGGACGTCAAAATTTTCCTGTTCCAACAACTGCATCGCGGCGCCCGCGTCTTCAGCGATCCACACGTCATACTGATCCTCGAGCGCAGCGCGCAAACCGTCGCGCGTCGGCTTTTCATCGTCGACAATCAGCAATGTTGGTTTCACGTCGGCCATGTTAGTCGTGGTATTTGGCTTCAAGCAGGCGCGGACCGCGTTCATGCAACGGGAGCCAGATGCGGAACTTCGTTCCGTGACCCACATTGCTTTCCACCTCGATGCGCCCGCCATGCTGACGCACGATGCGTTGAACGATCATCAATCCAAGCCCGCTGCCTTTTTTCTTGGTAGTATAAAATGGTTCAAAAATGTGATTGATCTGCTCCTGCGGAATGCCGCCGCCAGTATCGGCGACGCTGAACCAAATCGCTTCCGACGATTGTCCGCTCTCCAAAGTCAAAGAACCGCCGCGCGTCATCGCTTGCATCGCATTCTTGATCAAGTTCACCAGCACTTGCTTGATTTGATTCGCGTCAATCGGAGTCGTGGTCATGCGACGTCCGAATTTTTCTTTCACCTGCAAGCCGCGATTTTCCAATTCCGGGCCGAGCAGCGTGAGAGTTTCGCGAATGACGTCGTTGACAGGGGTGAGTTTTAGTTGCGGAGGCGACGGGCGAATCGCTTGGAGAAATTGCGTAACGATATAATCGAGGCGCGTGATCTCGCCTTTCGCCACGTCGAGATATTGATCGAGCTTCTGCGCTATCTCCGTGCAATCAATATTGGATTGAGTCGCGCGCCCGCGTCCAATCGGTGTCACTGATTGCGCCTTCAACTTGCGCAGTTCGCGGCCCATGAGCTGCAGGTGAATATGCAGCGCGTTCAGCGGATTCCCGATTTCATGTGCGACGCTCGCTGCCAACAACGTCAGTGAATGGATGCGTTCGCTTTCGATCGCCTCGAATGTGGCCTGACGCGCTTCAGTCAAATCATGCAAAATCAACGCCAACCCGGTGCTGCCTTTTGCTTCGCCGTCGAGCGGCGCGGCGTAGAGGCGAAGGAAACGGGGGGCCGGATACGAGATTTCAAATTCGTGATGACTGGCGCGTTGACCGCCATGTTTGTCCAAAGCCAATAAACTGGCCCAGTCGAGTTCGGGTAAAAATTTAGCAATCGGCTGGCCTTCGGTCGTGCTTGAGTCCAAGCCCAGCAATCGAGTGACGGCTTGGTTGAAGTAGAGGACTTTGCCTTTTTCATCGACGACCATGACTCCGTCTTCGATCGCGTTGAAAAGGGTCTCGAGAAAGTTGCGCTCGCGGGCGAGACGTTGGACCACGGTTTGCAAACCTTCGGCGTCCAACCGCCCGATCCGTCCCAAGACCTTATCCAGAAATGTCGATTTTCCCGGCGGCATATTTAAGCGTCACCTGTGAATGATAAGAGCCAATATGGCACAAAATTACAAACTTTGCGGCGAAACGCAAGTGTTCTATTGTAGGCTGTAAGTCGCTATATGGTATGCAATAACACCGCAATAGCGCCAAAATGGATAGGCAACTAAATGTCCGACGAAAGTTCATCGAGCGCGATAATTCGAGTTTTCAGCAGATCACGTTCTTCAGGTGTGTGTTTTAGCTCAGTGTCAATAAAGCGAATCACATTGTGAACTTCGTCGCGCGATTTTACCGCGATGTAGCGCACGTCTTCCGGACGGAATTCCAGCATCTCATCTTTGCGACGTTTGTCGTTGGCTTGTTGTAGCAACTGCTGGTCGCGAAATTCTTTTTCGCTTAGGAAGAACTTAAAATTTCCGGAGCAAGCCTCAGCCGAAGAAATAAATCGCCACTCACATTCGGAGTAGAAGTCCTTTTCCTTCTCGATTCCATAAACGCGCCCGCGCATCGGTTTGCAATACGCCATCATAACCATCGCCGCCGCTCTCATCCGGTCGTCGACATCTTTAGAATCGAGAACGACTTCGCGAAGAAACTTGCGAACCGTTGAATCGCGAGAAACGTAGAGCACCGGATTCAGTCCGGTCGATTCCCAGTGTTCGCGGAAGACACCAATACCGTAGCACCCGTAAAACTCAGTGTGCTCGTGAAGTCGCGAGATGGGGATGTCGCAAAAGCTGACCATTGGCCACGCCCGCCATTGCGTCGAGCCGTCGTCCAGCCAGCGCACGTCCTCCAAACAATACTGCGGCCAGAAACCCTCGCGCAAAATCCGCAACAGCGTGTCGAGGCTGCTGGTGAAATGGAATAACGTCTTTGTCCTCGGATTCATCCGCTCGCCGATCTCGGCGTACCAAAATCGCCTGCCAAAGTAGAAACCGCAACTGGGTCAGGTTTAATCTTCGTTTGAAGTGGGGCCGGATTTCTTCTCCCACTTTCGCTTTTCGCGCTCGGGCACAGACGTGTCGACTTTGGGGAAAAACGTTTCCTTTCCGAATCGTTCGTTGACGGCGTGTTGGAATTCCGAAGACGGACTCACGCGATAACGTTCGTGCGTTTCAATGAAGATTCGTTCGCCGCCGGGTTCGCGAAGGCAAAGGAACACCGGAATGCGACCCGGATACGCCGTAATCAGGTCGCGCGCGTTCTCGAGGTCTTGCGGCGTAAGCCCTTCAGTGTTGAGACGCAGGAAAACTTGTTTTGTGAACTTCAAAGGAGCCTTTTCCAACTCCATGATTTCGACTGGAAAAATCTTCGGCTTATCCTCGGAATTGTTCACTTCACCGATGACGAGCAGCGGTTTCGTCGGCACCAACAACATTCCAAATTTGTCGTAGTTCTCGTTCATGCAGAGGATCTGCACGGTGCCTTCGAGATCTTCCAAAGTGACCATCGCATAGGGCTTGTTCGATTTTTTCGAAATACCTTTTTGCACGTCGGAAACCATGCCGGCGATACGCGTCATCGAACGGGCGGGCAATTCCTGGAGCTGGTTGCTCTTGTGCAAACCGTAACGATCGATCAGCGGCATCAGCGGCATCAATGGATGCCCGCTGAGATAAAAACCGAGCAGTTCCTTTTCGTAAGCAAGCAATTCGTTCTGATCCCATTCGGGCAAGAGCTTTTCCGGCTCGGGTTTTTTATCGACCGACTTGTCTTCCAACATCCCGAAGAGCGTGTTTTGACCGCGTTGGCGATCCTGGACAATGCTCGCTGCGCGGGAAACGACGCGATCGATTTTTGAAAACATCGTCGCGCGATTGAGCCCGAAGGAATCGCACGCGCCGGACTTGATGAGCGCTTCGAGAACCTTCCGCGTGACAGCTCGGCCATCGGCACGTTCGCAAAGTTCTTCGAGCGAATGGAACGCCCCACCTTTTTTGCGAGCGTCGAGAATAGATTCAACCGCCGCTTCGCCAATCCCTTTGACGGCGGCGAGACCGAACCGAATTGCTTGGCCCTGCGTCGCGTGACCGTTCCCGTTTGCAGCACCGTTGGAAGGCTCGGCAACTTTCTTCGAAGGTGCAGGCGTGAAATGGACACCGCTTTCGTTCACGTCAGGGCCGAGCACCTCGACCCCGAACAACTTCGCTTCGTTGATGAGAATCGTGAGCTTCGACGTGTCGCTCATGTCGTTCGTCATCATCGCGCTCAGGAACTCGACCGTGTAATTCGCCTTTAAATACGCGGTTTGATACGCGACGACGGCGTAGGCAGCGGCATGGGATTTGTTGAACCCATAACCTGCGAACTTTTCCAACAAATCGAAAATCTGATTGGCCTTTTGCGCCGGGATGTTGTTCACCTTGGCCGCGCCGTCGACAAACGTTTTGCGTTGCTTAGCCATTTCCGCCGCATCCTTTTTGCCCATCGCGCGACGGAGCAAATCTGCGCTGCCAAGCGTGTAACCCGCCAGGAGCTGCGTCGCCTGCATGACCTGCTCCTGGTAAATCAAAACGCCATACGTCTCTTTTGCGATCGATTCCAGCAACGGATGTTCGTAGACGATTTCCACTTCGCCGTGCCGGCGTTTGATGAAGTCGGGGATCAGGTCCATCGGCCCCGGGCGATACAAGGCAACGAGCGCCGTGATATGCTCAACCGAGCTGATCTGGAACTTACGACACAAATCCCGCATGCCGCCAGATTCCAATTGGAACACACCCACCGTCAGACCTTTGTTCAACAACTCGTAAGTTTTCGCGTCGTCCAAAGGCAGCTTATCGATGTCAATCGTGACCCCACGGTTCTGTTTGACCAGTTCGACCGTGTTACGAATAACCGTGAGCGTTTTCAGCCCGAGAAAATCCATCTTCAGCAAGCCGAGCTTGCCGA